>NZ_RDQG01000086.1 GCF_003697815.1 Halalkalicoccus subterraneus
GGTCAGGGCAAGAACTACCAGCTCAAACGGGCGAACTACGTCATCGACCGGTACCTGCTTCCGCACCTCCACGAGGAAGGCGTCGAGGACGAGGACGTCCGGATCAACAAGGCGTTCTACCTCTGCCGGATGGCCGAGGCGTGTTTCGAACTCGCCCTCCAGCGCCGAGATTCCGACGACAAGGACCACTACGCCAACAAGCGCCTGAAGGTCAGCGGCGACCTGATGACCGATCTCTTCAGGACGGCGCTGAACAAGCTGGCTCGGGACGTGAAGTACCAGCTCGAACGCGCGAACATGCGAAACCGCCAGCTCTCGGTCAACACCGTGGTTCGCTCGGACGTATTGACCGAACGGCTCGAACACCCAATTGCCACCGGCAACTGGGTCGGCGGCCGTTCGGGCGTCTCCCAACTGGTCGACCGCACGGACTTCATGGGCGTTCTCTCCCACCTGCGTCGGCTTCGCAGCCCGCTCTCGCGGAGTCAACCCCACTTCGAGGCGCGTGACCTGCACGCGACCCAGTGGGGCCGTATCTGTCCCTCCGAGACCCCGGAAGGACCGAACTGTGGGCTGGTGAAGAACTTCGCTCAAGCGATGGAGCTGACCCAGAACATCGAGGACGAACAGGGACTCAAACGAGAACTGGCGTCGATGGGCGTCGAGGGCATTCCGGGCCTCGAATCGACCACGCGAACGCCCGCGGACGACTAATCCCCCAACTACTAACACATGGCACAGGCACGAGACGCGAAAGTATACGTCAACGGCAGTCTGGTCGGCACCCACCCCGACCCCGAACAGCTCGCAGAACAGGTACGCGAAGCGCGACGCCGCGGCGAGGTCAGCGAGATGGTGAACGTCTCGGTCAAGGACCGCACCCGCGAGGTCATCATCAACGCCGACGCCGGCCGGGCGCGCCGACCGCTGCTGGTCGTCGAGGACGGCGAACCTCTCATCACCGACGAGGCGGTCGAGTCGCTCGAGAACGGCGAGATCGAGTTCGAGACGCTCGTCGAGCACGGTTACGTCGAGTTCATCGACGCCGAGGAGGAAGAGGACATCTACGTCGCCGTCGATCGCGAGGAGGTAAACGACGAGCACACCCACCTCGAGATCGACCCGTCGCTAATCTTCGGGATCGGCGCGGGGATGATCCCGTATCCCGAGCACAACGCCTCACCCCGGATCACGATGGGATCGGGGATGATGAAACAGTCGCTCGGTCTACCGAGCGCGAACTACCGTATTCGACCGGACACGCGCCAGCACCTGCTGCACTACCCGCAGCTCTCGATGGTCAAGACCCAGACCACCGAACAGATCGGGTTCGACGAACGGCCCGCCGCCCAGAACTTCGTCGTGGCGGTCCTGAGCTACGAGGGATTCAACATCGAGGACGCACTGGTGATGAACCAGGGCTCGGTCGACCGGGGGCTTGCACGCTCGCACTTCTTCCGGACCTACGAGGGCGAGGAACGCCGGTATCCCGGCGGCCAGGAGGACCGCTTCGAGATCCCCAGCGAGGACGTCCGCGGTGCCCGCGGCGAGGAGGCCTACACCCACCTCGACGAGGACGGACTGGTCAATCCCGAGACGAACGTCAGCGAGAGCTCCGTCCTGCTCGGGAAGACCTCCCCGCCGAAGTTCCTCGAAGAACCGGATGACATGGGCGGAATGGGCGTCCAGAAGCGCCGCGAAACGAGCGTGACGATGCGTTCCGGCGAGTCGGGAATCGTCGACACCGTCACCCTCATGGAGGGCGAGGACGGCTCGAAGCTCTCGAAGGTGAAGGTACGCGACGAGCGAATCCCGGAACTCGGCGACAAGTTCGCCTCCCGACACGGACAGAAGGGGGTCGTCGGCCACCTCGCCCCCCAGGAGGACATGCCCTTCACGCAGGAAGGGCTCGTGCCCGACCTCGTGCTTAACCCGCACGCCCTACCCTCACGAATGACGGTCGGCCACGTCCTGGAGATGCTCGGCGGAAAGGTCGGCTCGCTCGAGGGACAGCGCGTCGACGGCACGCCGTTCTCGGGGCGCGACGAGGACGAACTGCGCGACGGGCTCGAGGAGCGCGGGTTCATGTCCTCGGGTAAGGAGGTCATGTACTCCGGCGTCTCCGGCGAGAAGATCGAGGCGGAGATCTTCGTCGGGACCATCCTCTATCACAAGCTGTATCACATGGTCTCGAACAAGCTGCACGCCCGCTCGCGTGGGCCGGTGCAGGTGCTGACCCGCCAGCCCACCGAGGGCCGGGCCCGTGAGGGTGGGCTTCGGGTCGGCGAGATGGAGCGTGACACCGTTATCGGTCACGGGGCGGCGATGGTGCTCAAGGAGCGCCTGCTCGACTCCTCGGACCGCGAGTATATCGACGTCTGTGGCAACTGCGGGATGACCGCCGTCGAGAACGTCCAACAACAGCGTGTCTACTGTCCGAACTGCGGCGAGGAGACGGACATCCACGAGATCGAGATGAGTTATGCGTTCAACCTCCTGCTCGACGAGATGAAGGCCCTGGGGATTGCACCGCGCCTCGAACTCTCGGATGCGGTCTAACTACGTTCAACCACACCACCATGCCAACACAAACGACACCAAAGGAGATCGGCAGCATCGATTTCGGGCTGATGGACCCCGAAGAGTACCGCGAGATGAGCGCGACGAAGATCATCACCGCCGACACCTACGACGACGACGGGTTCCCCATCGACATGGGGCTGATGGACCCGCGACTCGGCGTCATCGACCCCGGACTGGAGTGTAAAACGTGTGGGAAGCACTCGGGGGCCTGCAACGGGCACTTCGGCAACATCGAACTCGCCGCACCCGTCATCCACGTCGGCTTTACGAAGCTCATCCGACGCCTGCTTCGAGGGACCTGCCGTGAGTGTTCGCGACTCCTCCTCACCGAGGACGAAAAGGAGGAGTTCCGGGAGGATCTCACCCGCACGCGCGAACTCGGCGACGACCTGAACGACGTGACGAAAGCCGCGATCCGACAGGCCCGGAAGACCGACACTTGTCCCCACTGTGGGGAAACCCAGTTCGACGTCCAACACGAGAAGCCGACGACCTACTACGAGGTCCAACAGGTCCTGACCAGCGAGTACTCCGAGCGGATCGCGGGGGCGATGCAACCCGACGAGGACGAGGAGGACGGCGAGGCGACGACGCCGCCGGAACTCGCAGAGGAGACCGACATCGACGTCTCACGGATCAACCAGATCCTCTCCGGGGAGTTCCGACCCCGGCGAGCCGACCGGGAGGCCATCGAGAAAGCCCTCGGAATCGACCTCACCGAGGAGGACCTGAACAAGCTGATGCCGAGCGATATCCGCGACTGGTTCGAGGACATCCCCGACGAGGACATCGAGGTTCTGGGGATGAACCCCGACAAATCCCGTCCCGAATGGATGATCCTCACCGTGCTGCCCGTTCCGCCGGTTACCTCCCGGCCCTCGATCACGCTCGATAACGGCCAGCGCTCCGAGGACGACCTCACCCACAAGCTGGTCGACATCATCCGGATCAACCAGCGCTTCATGGAGAACCGCGAGGCCGGTGCTCCGCAGCTGATCATCGAGGACCTCTGGGAGCTGCTGCAGTACCACGTCACCACGTTCATGGACAACGAAATCAGCGGGACGCCGCCGGCCCGCCACCGCTCCGGGCGGCCTCTCAAAACGCTCAGCCAGCGTCTCAAGGGGAAGGACGGCCGGTTCCGCAATTCGCTTTCGGGCAAGCGCGTGAACTTCTCGGCCCGGACCGTCATCAGTCCGGACCCGACGCTCTCGCTCAACGAGGTCGGCGTCCCCGAGCACGTCGCAAACGAGATGACCCAGACGATGGTCGTCACCGAGCGCAACATCGAGCAGGCCCGCCGGTACGTCGCAAACGGGCCCAACGAGCATCCGGGCGCGAACTACGTTCGACGGCCCGACGGTCGCCGGCTGAAGGTCACAGAGAAGAACTGCGAGGCGCTTGCCGGCCTCGACGACGAGGCGGCGGAGATCCAGAGCCTCGCACCCGGTTGGGAGGTCAACCGCCATCTGGTCGACGGCGACATCGTGATCTTCAACCGCCAGCCCTCGCTGCATCGGATGAGTATCATGGCCCACGAGGTGGTCGTGATGCCGTACAAGACCTTCCGGCTGAATACTGTGGTTTGTCCGCCGTACAACGCCGACTTCGACGGCGACGAGATGAACATGCACGCGCTGCAG
>NZ_RDQG01000087.1 GCF_003697815.1 Halalkalicoccus subterraneus
GGGATGTCGAGCCCCGCGTCGATCGCGCCCTCCTGAACGGCGAACACCTTGTTGCCGGGCGTCGCCGTGTGCAGGCCGATGTCGAGGACGGCCTCGGTGAGGCCGGCGTCGACCGCGCGCGACCCGAGGAGCAGGCCGGTGAGGTAGGCGGCGGGCAGGTTGCCCGTCGGTGCCTCCCAACCGAACTCCGCGAGGTCGCTCGAATGCGCGCTCGCTCGGGTCTCGTCACCCGCCGGGCTGGTCGTGATCAGCTGCGCCCTGATGTGCTTGTTGCTCGGACGAGCAACGAGCCGCGGCTTATCGGATTTCAGCAGGCGCAACCTCTGGTGGTAATCGGTTCGAACTTCGCGTCGGCGCCGCATGGGCACCTTATAGCGTGGTCCTGTCGCCATTATTCGTCACCGTACTGGTTGTCGATGTAGTTCATCATGTACCGGACGCTGCGGAACTCCCCGCCGCGGGACTTGTTGTACAGTTCGCGGTACTGGGTCGAGTCGATCTCGCCCTCCTCGCGGAGTTCGCGCAGTCGTCGTCGCTGTGCTCTGATCTGGTCTTTCCACTGGTCCTTCTCGTTCTGGCGCGCGCCGGCCGTCCCTTTGCGCTTGCCGGCACCCTTCCCGTGGCCGTAGGCGTGCTTTTTCTGGCGTTCGCGCGCGCGGCCGCGCGAGTTGCTCCGGGCCTCTTTCGACTGGATGGTGCCCTGATCGACCAGTTCGCGGATCTCCTCTCGGGTGATCGCGTCGGCGATCTCGCCTTGAGATTCCGGGTCGAACCAGACGCGGTTCTTGCCGACGTCCAACACGTCGGCCGCGAGTCGTTTCTGTGCTTTCAGGTCGCTCATTGCTCTACCTCCACTTCGACGTAGGTGGGGTTGAGAACGCGAATGTCCGCGCTCTCGGCTTCCTCCTCGATGCGCTCTCGCTTACGGCCGCCGACGGACGACCCGATCCGCACCGCCTGCCGGTCGCCGTCGACACCCTCGAGGTCGTCGACGTTCTCGACGCGCACTTCCTCGAAGCCGCTCGGGTGGAGCCCACGAACCGCCTTCGGGGTCCGGAAACCGGCCTCGACGACCGGGCCGCGGCTCTTGAAGCGCCGTCGCTGCTTCGAGAGGCCGCCGCGCGGGCGACGCCACGATTCCGGCGTGCGCTTTTTCTTGTGGTACTCCTGGCGCTTGAACGCCGGCTTGCCGACCCGCGCGCGCTGGCCGAGCAGGCGCGCCTTCTCGTCGTCGAGTTCGGGCGTCTTCTCGGTCAGACCGCGGGCCTGAAGCTCGGTCTCGACGTCCTCGGCCTCGGTGTCGGCCTCGGGCTCCTCGTCTTCGACCTCCGCTTCGGTCTCCTCGTCGACCTCCAGACCGCCGACGTCGGCCTTTATACGCGCTGCGAGCGCGTTGCCGATCCCCTCGACGTCCGCGAGTTCGTCCTGGCTCGCCGCCGTGACGTCCTCGACGGTCTCGAAGCCGGCCTCGCGCAGCGCGTCGGCCTTCGCGTCGCCGACGCCGCTGATGTCGGTCAGTTCGCTCGGCTCGTCGCCAACGGGCTGTTCCTCTTCGGGCGGGGTCGCTTCCCCACCGTCCTGCTCGGTCTGTTCCTCGTCGTTGTCGGCCATTTAGACACCCCCTTTCGGTTTCTCGGTGATGTAGACCCCGTCCTGGAAGACGCGGTTGTCCTTGCCGGACACCCGAGTGAGCTGTTCGATGTCCGCGGCGGTCTGTCCGACGTCCTCCTTGTTCGGTCCCGAGAGGACGATCTCCTCGCCGTCGATCTCCACCTGCGTATCGCCGTGGATCGTCGTTCTTCGAGGGGCTCGCTCGCCGAGGAAGTTCTCGATGACGACGTCCTCGCCGTCGATCTCTACCTGCATCGGGAAGTGAGAGTACAGCACTTCCATGCGGTACTCCCAGCCACCGGTGACGCCAAGAACCATGTTCCGCACGTGGCTTTCGAAGGTGCCGATGGTGGCGTTGGTTTTCGCGTTATCCGTCTCGCTCTCGATGACGAGGGCTTCGACGTCGCGCTCGTCCGTTTCGCCGTCGTCGGTCTCGACCGCTTCGGTGACCGTCTCGGTCGAAACGGTGACGTCGGGGTACCACAGCCGGCGAGTGACCTCGCCGTCGGGCCCCGAGATCGTCACGTCGAGGTGGTCGATCTCGCAGTCGACCTCGTCCGGTAGTGTGATTTCTGTTCGTGGCATGATCAGTAGACGTACGCGATCACCTGGCCACCGATGCCCTGTTCGCGGGCCTCGTAGTGGCTCATGATGCCGTGGCTGGTCGTGACGACGAGCGTCCCGTAGTCACGGGCGGGAAGGAACCGCTTCTCCCATTTCTCGAACTCGTCTGCTCCCGCCGAATAGCGGGGCTTGATCGGGCCACATTCGTTGATCGCGCCCTTCAGTTCGACCTCGAACTTCCCGGCTCGGCCGTCCTCGACGAACTCGAAGCCGTCGATGTACCCGCGGTCGTAAAAGACCTCGAGCACGGAGCCGATCTGGTTCGAAGCGGGCTGTATCGTGTGTGTCAGATGTCCCACACCCTCGGCGTTGTCGATCCCCGAGAGCGCGTTACTGAACGGATCACTCGTCGTCATTTGTACTTCTTGAACCCCATGTTGCGGGCGATCTCGCGGAAGCACTGTCGGCACAACCAGATGTCGTACTTGCCGACCAGGCCCTGCTTGCGGCCACATCGCTGGCACGCTTCGAGCTGGCCGGTGCGCTTCGTGGCGTGTTCGCCCGTCTCTGTCTCTGATTCACTCATCTGTGTCCTCCTGACCGATACCGGCGTCGAACTGCTCGTTCAGATACGCGATCGCCGCCGCCGCGTCGAGGCGGTGGTTCGACGGGATCTGTCGCGTCTCGATGTCCCGCTTTCGGATCCGGTAGCCCGGACGAACGAGGTTGACCGTCACGTCGAAGCCGAAGATCCCCACGTCGGGGTCGTACTCCTGATTCGGGAACTCGGTGTGCTCCTCGATCCCGAAGCTGACGTTGCCGGTCTCGTCGAACTGCTCGCCCGAGATGTCCGCGAGCGGGAGCGCCGTTTCGAGGAACTCCACTGCGGCCTCGTCCCGGAGAGTGACCTTCGCGCCGATCGGGTCGCCCTGACGGATGCCGAACTCGGGTTTCGTTCGCTTCGCCTGTGTTCGGACGCTCTTCTGGCCGGTGATCTCCTCTAGGATATCTTCGGCGCTCGCGAGTTCGCGCCCGCCGGTGCCGACGCCCATGTGGACGACGATCTTCTCGACGATGGGCTCGCGCATCTCGTGGAAGTCGCCCTCGGCTTCGGATTCGGCCTCGCTCATTGCTCGTCACCTCCCTCGACGAAGTTCTCGTCGATGACGACGACGTACTCGGCGATCGTCTCGAACTCGGTGTCCTCGCCGACGATACTGACCGTGTTCGGCGCGCTCGATTCGATCACGCGGATCCCCTCGATCTCGCCGATCTCGCCGGCGTGCTGGCCCTGCACCGCGGTGACCAGCGCACCCTCCTCGTAGGCGAAGTGCGCGAGGATCTCGTTGTCCCAGTCGATGACGATCGAGTCACCGCCGGAGTACTCGCTGCCTTCACCGACGCGCAGGTTGCGTCCGTCGTGCAACTGGAGCTGCGTCTCGCCGCCGGGCACCTGGCGCTTGTCGACAATCTTGCCGAGCTTGCCATCGGCATCGGCCTCGTCGATCGGCGTCAGCGCGAGCCGGCCGCCCTCGTCGGGAAAGACACGATAGAACTCGTTGCGCTCCTCGAACCCGAGGATGTCGAACATCCCGATGGGTCGGTGCACGTCGTTCACTGGCTCGCCGTTGACGAGGACGCCGCCCTCGTTCGTGGCGTACATCGCTTCCTTCTTCGAGTCGACATAGCCCAGTACGTCCCGCAGCACGATCAGGAGCGGTACGCCGTCCTCACCGTGCGGGCCCGCGCGGGCCTTCACGGTGTATTTGGCGGTTTTCCGCTCGACCGGCCACGAATCGGGTACTGAGAGTCGTTTCTGATGTCTGCTCATTCGTTATCACCCGAGAGCCGTGCCTCTCGAACCTCGTCGTCGAGGTCGAGACCCGTGATTCGGAGGTTGCTCGCCTCCATCGGGCGGGAGATCTCCTCGCCGTCGGCCTTCTCGAGGACCGCGTCCTCGACGTGAACGACGCCGCGCTTGAGATCCACCGAGGCGACCTCGCCGGTCTCGCCGGCGAAATCGCCGCGCATGACCTCGACGGTGTCCCCGGCGTTGACGCGTGCTCTTCGAACCCCGTGTTCGTCACGGAGGTCGTCCGAAAGCGTCGCGTGTAGCTGTTTGTGTCGCTCGTGAAGCGGCGCGTTCTGTGCCTCGTTTCGCTGTTTGCGTGGTTGCTTGCTCATGGTTCGATACGTTATACGATCATCGTCGCCGTACTGGCGACGCTGCCGAAGCGCTCTGCGACCTCGCGGGCGATCGGTCCCTTGATCTCGGTCCCGCGGGGGTCCTCGGCGTCGTCGACGATGACCGCGGCGTTGTCCTCGAACTTGACGCGCGTACCGTCGGGCCGGCGGATCGATTTCCGCTGGCGAATGACGACCGCTTCGAGGACCTGGCGGCGCATCTCGGGGGTCCCTTTCGTGACCGAGACGGTGATCTTGTCACCGACCCCCGCTTGTGGCTGGCGGTTCTTCACGCCCGAGTAGCCCGAGACGCTGAGCAGCTTCAGCTCGCGGGCGCCGCTGTTGTCCGCACAGTTGATGAGCGCGCCCTTCGAGAGGCCCTTCGTGACGTCGGCTTTCAGTGCCTCCATCACTGCTCACCCGCTTGTGCTTCGGTTGTTACGTCCCCCTCGGCTTCCTCCTCGTCGCCTTCGGCCGCTTCCGTCGGGTCGACGGGACCGAGCTCCAACTCGTCCTCGGAGACTTCGACGAGGACGTGGCTTTTCGTCTTCGAGAGGGGGCGTGTCTCTGCTATCTTCACGCGATCGCCGACCGAGACGTGATCGAGCACGCCCGGCACGTGGGCCGGGACGCGCGATCGACGCTTCATGTACCGATCGTATTTCGGCACGAAGACGTCGTACTCTCGTTCGACGATC
>NZ_RDQG01000088.1 GCF_003697815.1 Halalkalicoccus subterraneus
GTACTACCGAGTCAACCTCCAGATGCCGAAGAGCCACACCGAACAGTACAACCTCGATAACAAGTTCTGGTACTGGTACCCGTTGTATTCGCTGGGAGCCTTCTCGACGATCGCGTACATCGTCGCGGCGATAACGGGTGCCTTACTCGGGTTCTACTATGCGCCATCGACCGCTACCGCGGCCGGCGCGGACACGACCGTCGCCTATGATACCGTCGTGACGGTCATGATGGACATGAACTTCGGGTTCTTCCTTCGGAGCCTGCATCGATGGTCCGCCCAGATCATGACTGCGGCGGTGTTCCTGCACATGCTGCGGGTGTACTTCACGGGTGCGTACAAGGAGCCTCGGGAGGTCAACTGGCTGATCGGGATCGTCCTGATCAGCCTGACGATGGCCTTCGGCTACACCGGCTACCTGCTGCCGTGGACCCAGCTGTCGTACTGGGCGGGTCAGATCGGCGTCGAGATGGCGCTGTCGGTCCCCTTCATCGGCGAGTGGGTCGCCCAGCTGGTCTTCGGCGGGTTCAGTCTTGGCGCATCGACACTCCAGCGGATGTACATCCTCCACGTGTTCATCCTGCCGTTCGTGGTGACGTCGCTGATCGCGATGCACATCGGGATCGTCTGGATGCAGGGGATCGCGGAGCCACACTGATCGATCATGAGCGAAGAAACCAACACCGACTCACGGGCGGATGAGAACGTCCGAACCGACGGCGGCGGAGACGAACCGCGCGCGGACGGCGGTGGCGGCGTCCCCGCCGTCCCGCCGGACGACGAGACACCCACCTGGCGCGAACGAAAGGAGCGCACGCAAGGGCTCTCCAGGTTAACCTACGAGTACTTCGAGCGTTCGCGGCGCGAGGACCAGGACCTCCGCCAGGAGTCGACGTACGTCGAACGTGACGTGCTCGCCTTCCCGACCTGGCCCCACGAGACCATTCGCAACCTCTCGGTGGCGTCGTTCTTCGTCGGGATGATGTTCCTCGTCGCCGCGGCCGCGCCGCCGCACATGCCGGCCCCGGCCGACCCGAGCTCGACGCCCGCGGTCATCCTGCCCGACTGGTATCTCTACTGGTCGTACGGCCTGTTGCACCTCAGTCCAATCAATCCCGAACTCGCGATTCTGGGCGGCCAGAAGCTGGTGACTGATCGCGTCTATGGCGTGATGGCAAACGTCGTCGTCGTCAGCGTCATCGCCATCGTCCCCTTCCTGAACAAGGGCAGCGCACGGCGACCCGTCGAGGAACCGTTCTGGGCGGCCATCGGAGTCGGCGGGATCATCCTCGCGGTCACGCTCGCGGCCCTTCCGCTCGAGAACATGTTCCCGTTCCCCGGTGAGCTCGTGTTCAACCTGTCGTTCTTCCTGCCGGTGATCGGGTTCCTGCTGACGTATGCCGTTCTGCGGGCGATGCGCGAGGGGTACATGTACTCGCTCAACCGACGGTACTACCGGCTTCGACCGCCGAAGTAATACGGCGGCACACTCCATTTAGATCATGTCGGAATCGCCTCCCGAGAAAGCCACCGATGGCAGCGTCGTCGTTCCGACGCGAGTTTATAAGGTCGTCACGGTGTTCTCGACCCTGTTCGCGGTCGTCGGGGTCGTTGCAGGGTTCGTCCTGATCGATATCGCCACCGACCGCGCGCAGGCCGACCTCGCCGAGGTCGAGCCCCTCGTGGCGCTCGGTGGCGTCGCACTGATCGTCGCCTCGGCTGCAGTTTACGCCTTTTCGACCCGCTTTCGGACCGCGGAAATGGGAAATGCTAAAGACGGGGCGGACGAACCGTCGAACAATGAGTGATGAGTTCATCAAAGGGTTCGGGATGCTGACCAGCGGCGGCCTGCTCTGGTTCATAATCGCGGCGTGGTTCAACACCGAGAGCTTCGGGGGGACACAGCTGATCGCTCCCAACCCTAGCAACGTCAGCCTCTATTCGCAGGTGCTTATCGGAATCAAGGACATCGCGTTCTGGTTCGCGGTCATCGGTGCGCTCACGTTCTGGGTTGCCATCCCTGCCGTGCGCGAGGGGAGACGTGCCTACGAGGATCGCCAACAGAACGCCGAATAACGCGGTTCGAATCGCTCGCAGATACGGTCTATCGGTTCGTTCGCGCCGAACGCCTCCGCGTTGTATGACGATACGTTATTCACGGAGTGACCGCCATTCTCTCCATTATCGGAACAAATCGATCGCGAAGAAGGACCCGTGCGTCGTCCGTGTGGTCGAAAGGGGCGTCACCGAAAACGATCGCTCAACCGTTTAGATGACGGGCGACCAGAACGATCCGGCCACCGCGACGAGCGCGATGAACCCGGCGTAGGCGACGACACACAGGGTCGCGCCGATCGCGGCTTTCGGAGCCTCAAGCGATCTGTCGGTCCGGGCCTCCACCAATCGGGACTCGAATTCGAAGAAATCGGCGACGAACGCCGTGATAGCGAACGCGGCGAGGGAGACCCCGATGTGGAGGTCGACGAGGACGTAGTAGAACGTCGTGAGCACGAGCACGAACGAGATGACCTCGTGGGGAGTGTACCGCGTGATTCCCTCGGCACCGTGTTCGTCGGCCTGCGAGACGTGCCTACGGTGGGCGAGCAGTCTGGTGACGAGACTGACGAGCGCGAGAGCGAAGACGATAAACGGGATCGCAGCCGCAAGCGCCCCGTCGATCGCCTCGAGCTGCAGGGGTTGCATACCCGGATAACGGACGGTCGCCCATTAGAGTGTTTCCAATTCTCGTCCTAGTGGAGCGTCCGCACGAACCCGTCGACCGCCAGCCGGACCGCCTGTCCAGAGCCGATCGGGCCGTGTTCGTCGTCGTCGACCAGCAGCGAAACCGATCCTTCGTCGCGGAGTACCGACAGCGTCAGGGGGCTGGTATCGAGCACCCAGCGTGTCGATTGGGTGTGAAACGGGGCGATCGGAACCGCACAGAGCGCGTCGGCCCCCGCGTCGATCGTCGGACCGCCGGCGGTCGCGGCGTATCCCTCGCTCCCCGCTGGCGTCGCGACGACGACGCCGTCGGCACGAAACGCCGCGACCCGCCCGTCGTCGTGATCGATGGCGTACTCCGAGATCCGCGCCGGCTCGCTCGTGACGAGCATCACGTCAAGCAGGGCCGTCGAGACCGACTCGCCGCCGACCGAGACGTCGATCAACGGTTGTTCTCGCTCGACACCCTTCGAAAGCGCTTCGCGGATCGCTGCCCGGTCGCTGGCTGCCGGCCCGATGTCAGTTCCGACCGCGAGGATCGGCACGTCGAGGCGCTCGCGGGCGGTCGCCAGCAGCGCCTCTTCGCCGACCGTAACGATCGTCGACGGGTCCGCGCGCGCGACCGTCGTCGGCGATCCGACGACCGTCGAGCGACCCGTCGATTCGAGCGTTTCGATCACGTCGGCGGCATCGCCGACGACGCCGACGGTCACGGTCGATCCACCCGCAAGCCATCGCACATACGTCGGGGTACGCCCCCCACGGCAAAAGCCTGCGGGATCACTCGTCGTACGGCCAGTCGCCGATGACCTTCATGCCCGCCGCCTGCTTCTCGTCTTCGAGCGCCGCCGCGATCTCCCCGGGCGCCCGATGCTCGACGGTCGTTTCCTCGTTCGCCAGCTCACGGACGAGCTCGGTGAGCAGCACCGCTTGCTCGCGTAGATCGCGGACGTCGACCTTATCGAGCGTGTCGGCGAAGGTGTGGCCCCATCCGCGGCCCTGTTCGCCGGTGTCGCTCATGACGTGATAGCCGGGCACGCCCCACTGGACGAACGGCCAGTGGTCGCTGTGGGGCCCCAGTCGGGGGATCGTCTTTACGGGGTGGTCGAACCCGTCGGCGACGCGCTCCGCGGCCGCGTCGAGTTCGGGAAAGCCGTGGGTGTAGAACTCCAGCGTGCGCCCGCGGACGACCCCGTCGCTGTTGACGATCGCTTTTATCGAATCGTGGTCGGCGTTCGCGGCGTGGTGGTCCGAGCCGACCAGCCCCACTTCCTCCGCACCGTAGACGACGAACTCGACTCTCGTGTCCAGTTCGTCCTCGCGGGCGGCCAACGCGTTCGCGATCTCGACGACTATTGCGGTCCCGGCCCCGTTGTCGCTCGCTCCCTCCGCGATGTCGTGGGCGTCGACGTGGCCCGTCACCAGTACCACCTCGTCGGTGTCAGGCCCCATCTCGGCGTGGACGTTTCGGCTGGTGGCGTCGTCGATCTCGGCTTCGACCGAAACGGCGACCTCTCGGCCGTCGAACCGTCGGGCGAGGCGCGCGCCGACCTCGCTGCTTACGCCGATCGCGGGGACGTCCCCGATGGGTTCTTCGGGTGTGCCGACGCTTCCCGTCGGCGGGAGACAGCCTTCGACGTGGTTCCGGTAGACGAAGCCGCTCGCCCCGCCCGCGACGGCGTAGTAGTACTTCTCGCGGCGGTGGATGTAGCGGTCGAAGTAGTCGGGCACGTCGCTTCGAACCATCACCACCTTGCCGTCGATATCCGCCCCCTCGAAGTCCTCCGGAAGCCCGTAGCCCAGATCGAGGAGTTCGCCGCGGGCGCTCTCCGACGGGCTTCGGGGGAGCGCGATGCAGTCTTGCACCGTCTCGCCGGCGCTGATCCCGCTACTCCCGCGCACCCAGCCCTGGATCGGAAACTCCTCCAAGCGGGCGTTTCGTGAGCCCGCCGCCGCGAGCGCGTCACGCGTCAGCTCCGCGCCGCGGCGCTCGCCCTCCGTGCCCGCCATCCGGTCTTCGAGGTCGACGAGTTCCTCTAGTACGTTCCATCCCGCATCGCTGGTAAACACCTCACCGATCCACTCTGTCATATGTTGTCGTGATTCGGATCGGAGCCTAAGTGTTTCGAAACGAAACGTAGATCTCGAGCGGTGATCGCAGCCAGTAGTTATATCTACATTTAGATAATTTAAACTATATGTATGTCCTCGGACTGTCGGCGTTCTGTTTGCTCGTCGGCTGCTGGGTAGCGGTACGTGCAAAGCGGGACGGCGGTCCGTCGCCGGTCGCCCGCGGGCTCGGCGTCGCGGCGGTACTGTTCGTGACGCCGTTCGTCGCGTTTCTCATGGCCAGTTCGATGCTTACCGGAACCCTCGTTGCGGCGCTCGCAGTGGTTCCCGTGGCGCTGCTCGGGATCGGCGCATACGTGTTCGCGACGGGGACTGTACCGGCGAAACTGCGCGCTAGTCGATAACTCCACAACCGATTTTTGGAATCCTCGAACCGCTGGTCGGATCCGGACCGATCGTGGGCCGCGCTCGGTTTCTTCAGGAGTGAGTCGAACGAAGGCCCGTCACGGCTTCGGCGTGACGGTGTTTTTGGAGGAGGCCTTCACGGCTCGGGTGCACCTCGCGTCGTTCGAAAGAACGCTTTGCGTCTCTCGGACCACACCACTCGCCGCAAAAGATCCGTTTACAGGATGCGTTTTCCGAGGGCGCTCGCGGCGAGTTCGACGGCGAGGCTCGCCGTCTCGTTGCCCGAATCGAGGATCGGGTTCACCTCGACGACTTCGAGCGAGCGAAGCGATCCTCCGCGCGCGACGATTTCGAGGGCAGCATGGGCCTCACGGTAGGTGACGCCGCCGCGGACGGGTGTGCCGACGCCGGGCGCTTCCTTGGGATCGAGCCAGTCCAGATCGAGGCTGACGTGGATCCCCTGGGTCCCGTCGGTCGCGACCTCGAGTGCCTCGTCGGTGACGGCCGTGATCCCTCGTTTGTCGATGTCCGACATCGTATAGGCGGTGACGGGGCTCTCGCGGATCGCGAGGCGTTCCTTCTCGTCGAGGGCGCGCAGTCCCACGAGCGCGACGTTCTCGGGGTCGATCGAGGCGTTGGCCCAGTCGGTGTCGGCAAACGAGCCGTGGCCGAGCGCGGCGGCCATCGGCATCCCGTGGACGTTGCCGCTGGGGGAGGTCTCGGGCGTGTTGTAATCGCCGTGGGCGTCGAACCAGAGCACGCCGACGTCGGCGTCGCGACTGGACCCCTGCAGGGAGCCGATGGCGATCGAGTGATCACCACCGAGAACGAGCGGGAACTCCCCGTCCGTGAGCGTGCTCGCGACCTCCTCGGAGAGTCGCCCGCAGACGTCCCGGACCTCCTTGACGAACTTCGCGGTTCCTTCGGACGGGCTGGCGGCGTCCGGGTCGCGCTCCTCGGCGCGCGGAACACTGAGATCGCCCCGGTCGACCGTCGTCCGCCCGCTCGCGGCGAGTTCGTCGGCGAGTCCCGCATACCGGATCGCCGAGGGTCCCATGTCGACGCCACGGCGATCCGCACCGTAATCGAGCGGTGCACCGATGACTCGGACTTGTTCGCTCATACCCGCTCAGTCGAGTATCTACCGATTAAACCTGCGGGTTTCGTCTCACTATATCGGAGCAATCATCGACGATAGAACCGACCGATTGCGATTCGAACAGGTGTGCCAACGTATTCGTCGCATTTAAGCGAATCTGTACCGAAGGCATGGTATGTCATCGATCGAACTCACTCCGAGTCAGAAAACCATACTCACCGCGCTGATCAACCTCCACCGGGGAGGCGAGGACGCAGTCAAGGGTGAGGACATCGCCGAGGAAGTGGATCGCAATCCTGGGACCATCCGCAACCAGATGCAGAGCCTGAAAGCCCTGCAACTGGTCGAGGGTGTTCCCGGGCCGAAGGGTGGCTACAAGCCC
>NZ_RDQG01000089.1 GCF_003697815.1 Halalkalicoccus subterraneus
ATATGCAGGATCTCCTCCCACTCGGTGCCGTGCATCTCGCCCCAGAGTTCCAGCGGCGGGTGGAAGCGGATCTCGTCGAGGCCGGCCTCCGAGAGCCGGCGCATGTTCTCCCGCCCGCCCGTGATCCCCGTATAGAGGTGGGTATGGTGGTCCTCGCCGAACTCCTCCTTGAGCAGGCGCAGATACCGGCAGGTCTTCTCCATGGCCTCCTGGGGCTCGCCGCCCGTCAGCGAGGTGCCCAAAGCGTCCATCCGTTTCGCCTCCTCGATGACGTCCTCGTCGCTCTCGACGGGCCGTTCGTTGGCGTAGACCTGGGTGACGTTCTTGCGGTTCTCCCCCAAGGGACAGTAAAAGCAGTCACGCTGGTCGCAGTAGCCGTAGACGAACAGCACCATCTTCCCCCCTTCGGCGCACTGCTCACAGCCCTTGGAAATCATTCATAGGCAATAGCGGCCCCATCGACAAAAGCCGACCGATCCGGACCGCTACCGAAATCCCGGAAAGGCTTGTGGCGTCCCGACCGGGGTTATATCCTGCCTCCCGTAGCCCGCCTGTTCATCATGAAGGCATACGAGGTACGGGACGACGACGAGGGCGACGGAGGCGGGGAGTTTTCGGGGCTCGTGGCGACCGAACGCGAGCGCCCGACGCCCGGACCGGGCGAGGCGCTCGTCCGGATGGACGCCTGTGCGCTCAACTACCGTGATCTGGCGGTCGCGAGCGCCGAGCTGGCCTACCCGGGGGTGGAGTACCCCGTCATACCCCTCTCGGATGGTGCCGGCGAGGTCGTCGAACTCGGTGGGGACGTCGATCGGTTCGCGGAGGGCGACCGGGTCGCGACGGCCTTCTTCCCCGACTGGATCGACGGTCCGCTGACCCCGGGCGATAACCACCGCTCGCCGGGCGGCACCATGGACGGCACCCTCGCCGAGTATATCACCTACCCCGCCGAGGCCCTCGTCGAGGTCCCCGACTACCTCACGATCGAGGAGGCGGGCTCGCTGACCTGCGCGGCCGTGACGGCCTGGACGGCGCTCGCCGAACACGGCGAGCTGACCGCCGGCGAGCGCGTGCTCTGTTTGGGCACGGGCGGTGTCTCGACGTTCGCCCTGCAGTTCGCCGTGGCCCAGGGTGCCGAGACGGTCGTGACCTCCTCGAGCGACGCGAAGCTCGAACGCGCCCGCGAGCTGGGCGCCGACCGCACGCTGAACTACGAGGAGACGCCCGACTGGGGTGAGGCGGTGAGCGAGATGACCGACGGCGGCGTCGACCACGTGATCGAGATCGGCGGCCAAGGGACCTTGGAACGGTCGCTCCGTGCGACCGGCCCCGACGGCGAGGTCCACCTCATCGGCGTGCTCACAGGTATTTCCGGCGAGGTCGACCCCGCGCCGATCATGAACACTCCCCTGTCGGTTCGCGGAGTGAGCGTCGGCAGCCGCGGCGCGTTCGAGCGGATGCTCACGGCGATGGAGAGCGCGGAGGTTCGCCCGGAAATCGACCGGACCGTCGGGTTCGACGAGGCCCACGAGGCCTACCGGTACGTCCGAGACGGTGCCCATCAGGGGAAGGTCGCGATCACCATCGACTGAGGCCGTCCCCGAAGGTCCTTATCCGCCCGCCGTGTAGCCCCGGTCGATGCTGCTGGTGCTGTGTGTCGACCTGGACGACGACATCGGCCGAAAGACCGGCTTCGATACCCCGGTCGTGGGCCGCGAGCCCTGCGAGGCTGCCGCCGTCGCGCTCGCCACCGCCGACCCCGAGGACTCGGACGTCAACGTCCTCTTCCAGGGCGTCCACCTCTACGACGAGCTCGCGAGCGAGGGCGAGGCCGTCGAGGTCGCCGCCATCACCGGCAACGCCAAGGCCGACGTGAGCGCCAACCGTGAGGTCGGGAACGAACTCGACCGCGTGCTCGCGGGGCTCGCGACCGGCGAGTCGATCTCCGCGATCATCGTCACCGACGGCGCCCAGGACGAGAGCGTCATCCCCGTGATCCGCTCGCGAGTGCCGGTCGACGGCGTCCGTCGGGTCGTCGTCCGGCAGGCTCAAGATTTGGAGTCGATGTACTACACGATCAAGCAGGTGCTGAACGACCCCGAGACGAGGGGGACGATCCTCATTCCCCTCGGAATCCTCCTGCTCATCTACCCGTTGGTGGCCGTCGCGGACCTGCTGGGGCTTCCCGGCAGCATTCTCGGCGTGCTCTCGGCGATGCTGGGGCTCTACGTTCTCTTTCGCGGATTGGGCCTCGAGGAGACCGTCGACGAGTACGCCGAGGGTGGCCGCCGACTGCTCTATACGGGCCGGGTGACGCTCATTACCTACGTGGTGGCGGCCGCACTGCTGTTCATCGGCGGGATCGGCGGGCTCGAATCCTTGGAGCGCGCCCGCTCAACGATGGTGCTTGGCACCGGCGGCGTGATCGCCGCGCTGGTCTACGGCGCGATCCAATGGTTCGCTGCCGCCGGGATCACCTCCAGTCTCGGCCAGATCACCGACGAGTACCTCGCCGGGCGCTTCGAGTGGCGCTACCTCAACGCCCCCTTCTACGTCATCTC
>NZ_RDQG01000090.1 GCF_003697815.1 Halalkalicoccus subterraneus
CGCCCGGCGAATACGCCAACGAGAGGTCGCGCTGTGTGTTCGTGGGTTTGGTCGTGGCGATCTCGATCTTGCCCGGCGGGTCCGATTCGTGGTAGTTCAGCGAGTCGTCTTCGAATCCCATGGCTGAATGTGGATATACGAATTGAAAAACCTATCCGAAAAGCCCACAGAGTCGATAGCGACGTTCGATTCGTGGTCGTTCGTACACTACTCGTGACGAACGCGGAGAGGACTGGGTTACTGGTTCTGTGCGTCGACGACCGCGACCGCCGCCAGGTTGACGATGTCCTTGACCTCGTCGCCGCGCTGGAGGACGTGCACCGGCTCGTCCATGCCCACGAGCATCGGCCCAATGGCTTCCGCGCCGCCCAGTCGCTGGAGCAGTTTGTAGGCGATGTTGCCCGCTTCGAGGTTCGGGAAGACCAGCACGTTCGCCGGTTCCTCCAGCTCCGCGAAGTCGTAGGTTCCATTGAGGATGTCCTCGACGACGGCGGTGTCGGCCTGCATCTCGCCGTCAACCGGGAAGTCCACGTCGGGATCCCGTCGGAGGATCCGGGCGGCCTCGCGGGGTTTTCGCGTCCCTTCGTTGTCGACCGACCCGAAGTTCGAGTACGAGAGCATCGCCGCACGCGGCTCGACGTTGAAGCGGCGGGCCAGCTGTGCGGTGTGGCGCGTGACCTCCGCAAGGACGTCCTGGTCGGGGTTCTGGTTGACGGTGGCGTCCGCACAGAAGACCACGCGGTCCTTGAACGCCAGCAGGTAGACCCCGGCGGCGTAGTTGGCGTCCTCGGCGGTACCGATGGTCTGTAGCGGCGGGCGAAGCGCCGAGGGGTAGTGATGGGTCAGCCCCGTCAGCAGGGCGTCGGCGTCGCCGGCCTCGACCATCACGCTTCCGAGGTAGTTTGAGTCCCGGCGGATCATGTCGGCGGCCTCGCTTCGGGTGAAGCCTTTGCGCTGGCGCAGGTCGTAGAGGCGTTCTGCGTACTCGTCGTATTCGGCCTCGGTGAGATCGACCACGTCAGGATCGAACGCCAGACCCAGCTGCCGGAGCGTCGTCTCGATCTCGTCGCGATCGCCGATGAGGACGGGCTGAGCGATCCCTTCCTCTTGCATCTGGTAGGCCGCGCGGATCATCTTCTCGTCCTCCCCTTCGGCGAGCGCCACACGTTTGGGATCGCTACGGGCCTTGTTGAGGACGACCCGCATCATCTCGCGGGACTTGCCGAGTCGGGCCTCGAGTGTCTCGCGATACTCGTCGAGTTCGACCTCGCGACGCGCGACGTCGCTCGAAATCGCCGCCTGCGCGACCGCCGGCGAGACCTCGAAGAGGACCCTGGGATCGATCGGTTTCGGGAGGATGTACTCGGGACCGAACTGCAGGGGCTGGTCGCCGTAGCCCTTTCGCACTGCGTCGGGAACGTCCTGTTTTGCGAGGTCCGCGAGCGCCTCGGCGCAGGCGACTTTCATCTCCTCGTTGATCTCCGTGGCCCGTACGTCCAGCGCACCCCGGAAAATGAAGGGGAAGCCCAGCACGTTGTTGACTTGGTTGGGGTAGTCCGAGCGCCCGGTCGCCATGATCACCGTGTCCTCGCGGGCTTGTTTGGCCTCCTCGTAGGTGATCTCGGGGTCGGGGTTGGCC
>NZ_RDQG01000091.1 GCF_003697815.1 Halalkalicoccus subterraneus
TCGGTAGTAATCGCGTCTCAGAAGGGCGCGGTGAATACGTCCCTGCTCCTTGCACACACCGCCCGTCAAAGCACCCGAGTGAGGTCCGGATGAGGCCGTCGAACGACGGTCGAATCTGGGCTTCGCAAGGGGGCTTAAGTCGTAACAAGGTAGCCGTAGGGGAATCTGCGGCTGGATCACCTCCACTGACCGGGATCAGGCCGATGCGCCTGACCCACCTTAGGCAGTCCGTAGTTCGCGATCGCCCGTATTCCGATCGGGCACCTTAGAACTACCAGGGTTAACACCTCCCGAGAGGGACGGGCCCATAGCTCAGCGGTAGAGTGCCTCCTTTGCAAGGAGGATGCCCTGGGTTCGAATCCCAGTGGGTCCATCTCCGGAGGAGATCGAAACCGTGTCCCTTAAGTGGGACCGGCACCTTCGATCAAATCCGAGCGAGACCGATGCACCGCCCCGTGCAAGCGCGGGTGGGAAGGGTTGATGCACGCACCGTTTCGCAACGGGTGTGCGGATGACGCCGTGTGTACGTGCGATTCAGACGTCCACTGGATCCGTTTACCGGGTCACAGTGACAAATCCAATATCAGCGTGGCTACTGTGCCAGCTGGTGGATGGCTCGGCTCGAGTGCCGACGAAGGACGTGCCAAGCTGCGATAAGCCCTAGGGAGCCGCATGGAGGCTAAGAACTAGGGATTTCCGAATAGGAATCCTCTCGCAATTGCCTTGCGCAATGGGGAACGCCGACAACTGAAACATCTCAGTAACGGCAGGAAGAGAAACCGAATGGGATGTCGTGAGTAACGGCGAGTAAAAGCGACACAGTCCAAACCGAAGCCCTTACGGGCAATGTGGTGTTCGGGCTGACTTTCATCGTCGGATCGTCTGTGTGAAGTCTCCTGGAACGGAGTGCGATACAGGGTGATAGCCCCGTAACACAGGCCAGTACGACGTGCGTCAGTACCAGAGTAGCGGGGGTTGGATATCCCTCGTCAATATGGCCGGCATCGACGGCCAAGACTAAACACTCCTCGAGACCGATAGCGAACAAGTAGCGCGAGCGAAAGCTGAAAAGCACCCTCAGAAGGGAGGTGCAATAGAGCCTGAAATCAGTTGGCGATTGAACGACGGAGCTCAAAAGGCTCTGTGAAGAACGAATCGGGTGCAAGCCCGTAGTAGAATTCACAGGGAGCCGGTGTTCCGTCGTGCGTTTTGAAAAACGAACCAGGGAGTGTACCTGTTTGGCGAGTCTAACCCGAGAACCGGGGAAGGCGTAGGGAAACCGATATGGCCGCAGTCTTACGA
>NZ_RDQG01000092.1 GCF_003697815.1 Halalkalicoccus subterraneus
GACCACGCTTACGCCGACGCCGTGGAGGCCCCCTGAGACCTGGTAGGACTTGGAGTCGAACTTCCCGCCGGCGTGAAGCACGGTCATGATCACCTCGACGGCGGGTCGGTCGTACTCGGCGTGCGTATCGACCGGGATCCCCCGGCCGTCGTCGGAGACGCTCACCGAGCCGTCTTCGTGGATCGTCACGCCGATCGTATCACAGTACCCCGCGAGCGCCTCGTCGATCGCGTTGTCGACGACCTCGTACACGAGGTGATGCAGCCCTCTAGAATCGGTAGACCCGATATACATCGCCGGACGGGTGCGAACGGCTTCGAGCCCTTCGAGCACCTGAATCTGCCCGGCTCCGTACTCACTCTGCTCGGACATAAAATCTGTTTAGCGCTTCGTTCTCGACAGTAATTAGTGTTCCCGTACGCGCGCCCGCGCGTGAAAGTCGAAAATCTGTCAGGTCCGGCGGCGGTTCGGTTCGAATCGCCGATCCGTCCGGTATCGTCCGGCTCGACATGGTGACTGCCCGAGCGGGGGGACACACGAGGTTTTTGCTCGCCTCGCGCATGGGGAGGGACATGGAACCGGTACTGACTGTCCTTCTCGTCTCGCTTCTGGCCGGCTGTGCGACGGGGATCGGTGCGCTGCCGATCCTCGTCACCGAGAGCGTCTCCCATCGCGTCTACGATGCCGCGCTCGGGCTGGCCGCCGGGATCATGTTCGGGGCGGCGGTGTTCGCGCTGATCCTCCCCGGTATGGAGATCGGCTCGCTTGCGGAGGTCCTCGTCGGCATCCTGTTGGGCGGTCCCTTCCTACTCGTCGCGAATCGGGCCATTCCGCACGTTCACCTCCTGATCAACGGCCGGAAGACGGGCGAACCCGACGCCGAGATCGAGCCGGAGGACGCCGACACGACCCGCAGAGCGTTGCTCGTCGGCGGTTCGATCACGCTCCACAACGTCCCCGAGGGCTTAGCGATCGGGATCGCCTTCGGCAGCGGGCTCGAAGGGGTGGGGGTCGCGCTGGCGATCGCGATCGCCATCCAGAACGTCCCCGACGGGTTCGCGATGGCGATACCGGCCAGCAGGACCGGCCTCTCGGACGCGAAGACGATCCTCTATACGACGCTTTCGGGCGGGGTTCCCGAACCGGTCGCCGCCCTCGCGGGTTTCGCGCTCGTCGCCGTCGTCACCCAGTTGTTCCCGGTCGCGGCGGGCTTTGCCGCCGGGACGATGATCGCCGTGATCTTCCGGGAGATGATCCCCCAGAGCCACGGCCATGGATACGCCGACGAGGCCACCCTGACCTTCCTCGTCGGTTTCGCGATCATGCTGTTCGTCGACACTGCCCTGGCCGTCTGAATCCCCCCACTTCCACTTTCACCGAGCTACCGCACGCGTTTTACGTACCGCGGCGATAGAGACGGGTACGAATGACGTCGCTCCAGTCGACGCTCGGCGACGAGCAGGGGATCGCCGACGAGCTCGCTGCCAACCAGCGGGAGATCTCCATCGCCGAGTTCTTCGAGAAGAACAAGCACATGCTCGGGTTCGACAGCGGGGCCCGAGGGCTGGTCACCGCCGTCAAGGAGGCCGTCGACAACGCGCTGGACGCCACCGAGGAGGCGGGCATCCTCCCCGATATCTACGTCGGCATCGAGGAGGTCGGCAACTATTATCGCCTCGTCGTCGAGGACAACGGGCCGGGGATCACCAAAGAGCAGATCCCCAAGGTCTTCGGGAAGCTGCTGTATGGCTCTCGGTTTCACGCCCGCGAGCAGTCCCGCGGCCAGCAGGGGATCGGCATTTCGGCGGCGGTGCTCTACAGCCAGCTCACCAGCGGGAAGCCCGCGAAGATCACCTCCCGAACCCAGGGCTCCGCGGAAGCACAGTACTTCGAGCTGATCATCGACACTGACACCAACGAACCCGAGATCAGCACCGAGAAGACTACCTCGTGGGATCGCCCACACGGCACGCGCATCGAACTGGAGATGGAGGCGAACATGCGCGCGCGCGGCCAGCTGCGGGACTACATCAAACACACCGCCGTCGTCAACCCCCACGCCCGGATCGAGCTCCACGAGCCGAACGATTCGTTCAAATCAGAGCGCGCGACCGACCAACTGCCCGCAGAAACCGAGGAGATCCGCCCCCATCCTCACGGCGTCGAGCTGGGGACGGTCATCAAGATGCTCGGAGCGACCGATTCGCACTCGCTGTCGGGCTTCCTCCAGGAGGAGTTCACCCGCGTCGGGAAGAAGACCGCCGGGAAGGTGCTCGACAACTTCCGGGACCGCCACTTCGGCCGCGAGATGGCCTGGAAGCCGCCCGAGGATTTGACAGTAGTCGAGCGCGCGGTACGCGAGGCGACCGCGAACAAGGCTGCCGACGCGGTCGAGGCGTTCGCGAGCGGCATCGCGAAACGAGTGAGCGAGCGCGACCGCCTCGCCCACCACGAACTCGCCGGGATCGTCGCCGAGGTCGCCGACGGGATCGCCGCCGAACACGGCACGTTCGGCGCGACCGTCCGCGAGAAGGCCGTCGAGGCGGCGTGGATCGCGATCATCGAGGACAGGGACGCCGAGTGCTATCGGTTGGTCGATGGCGCAACGAGTACCCGCAAGGACGAGGCGACGGTCGAAGCCCTCGCCGGGCGGATCGCCACGAAGTTCGACGACGACCGCAACCGCCTGCCCCGATCGACCCTTACGGAGTACGTCGATCGTGCCGCGGACATGACCCAGGAGCGTGACGACGTCGCGGTCGGCGAGACCGCCCGCGAGAACATCGTCGAGGAGTTCTGGTCGGTCATGCGAACGGTTCTGGACGACGTGCCGCTGGCTCGCGAGGTGGCGAACGACCGCAACACCGCCCGCGAGCTCGTCGAGGCGATGCGCGAGACCGACATCATCGCCCCGCCGACGGACTGCCTCGCGCCGATCACCGCCGAACTGGTCGAGGCAGGACTGAAAAAGGAGTTCGATGCCGAGTTCTACGCCGCCGCGACCCGGGACGCCGAGGTCCATGGCGGCGATCCGTTCATCGTCGAGGCGGGTATCGCCTACGGCGGCGAGATCCCCGCCGAAGGAAGCATCGACGTGATGCGATTCGCGAACCGCGTGCCCCTGGTCTATCAGCGCGGGGCGTGTGCGACCACCGACGTCGTGAAGTCGATCGGCTGGCGCAACTACGGGCTGGACCAGCCCGGCGACAGCGGGCTTCCGAACGGCCCCGCCGTGGTGATGGTCCACGTCGCCTCGACGAACGTCCCCTTCACCAGCGAGTCGAAGGACGCCATCGCGAACGTCCCCGCGATCGAGGACGAGATCGAACTCGCGATCCGCGAGGCGGCCCGCGAGCTCAAGTCCTACCTGAACAAACAGCGTTCGATCGCCAAACGCCGGAAGAAACAGGACGTACTCGCGACGATCCTGCCCGAGATGGCCGAGAAGGTCGCGGAAGTAACGGAGAGGGAGTCGCCGAACATCGACGCGGCGCTCGCCCGGATCATGAACAACGTGCAGGTCTCGCGCGCCGTCAAGGACGGTTCGGTGAGGCTACTCGTCGAGAACCACTCGGGGACGTCGGAGGACATCGAGCTTACGGATATCGTCTCGGCGGAGCCGAGCGACCTCTCGGAGGGAACGGTGATAGAGATGGACGGCGAGTGGTTCGTCAAGTGGTCGCCGACGGTTCCGGCCGGTGAGACGGCGACCTTGGAGTACCGCGTGGACGAGGACGTGACCTTCGACCTTGACGTGAGCGGGGTCGAGACGGCGAAACTAACAGTTGAGAGATGAGTACGGACACACCACACGACGCGCGCGAACAGCTGATCGAACTCGCAGCGGAGTTCTACGACCAGTTCGCCGAGGGCGACATCCCCGAGATGACGCTTCCGACCCGAACGAAGAGTAACATCGAGTACGACGAGGACTCGCGAGTATGGGTCTACGGCGACCGGACGAGCACCCGCTCGGCGAACTCGGTTCGGGGGGCGCGCAAGCTCCTGAAGGCGATCTACACGATCGACTTCCTCGCCGATCAACTGGGCGAGGACCGCTCCTCGACGCTGCGTGAACTCTACTACCTCTCGGAGAGCTGGGACAACGAGGAGGCTCAGTTCCAAAGCCAGGACGAGTCCAACCAGCTGGTCGAGGATCTCGAGATCGTCTCCGAGGTGACCCGCGAGGACTTCCACATGCGCCCCGAGGAGTCGGGCGCGACGCTGATGGGCCCGCTCGAACTGCGCGAGCAGACCCGGCGGGGCGAGCGGGTGATCCACTGCCAGGAGGACGTCGGTGAGGGAGGCTATCAGATTCCGAACAACCCCGACACGATCGAGTTCCTCGATCACGACGCGGATTTCGTCCTCTGTGTCGAGACCGGCGGGATGCGCGACCGGCTCGTCGAGAACGGCTTCGACGAGGA
>NZ_RDQG01000093.1 GCF_003697815.1 Halalkalicoccus subterraneus
AGAGCTGCTGGTTGCCCCGCCCGAAGACGAACCCCTGGCCGCCGATCGGCGAGACGACGATGACGTTTCGCTCGCCGAGAGCGTCGAGGATCTCCGATTCGCTTCCATCGCGAACGAGCAGCTCATCACGCCCGGAACGCTCCGCGCCTCTGTCTGCTGGCGAACCCATGGCGGATCCGGGAACACCTCGCCAAACGTCGACTCCCAGCGGCGACCCTTCGATTCCAAGCTCTTTCTCGATCGCACCAACGGTCCCGCCGGGCGCGAAGACGTACGTCGTCTCGGGATCGACCTCCGCAACGATCCCCTGGACGAGCCCGTCGACGCTGCCGCCGCCGAGCTGTTTGGCCGACTGGAGCTCCTCGGCGACGGGGACGTTCACTACGGCTCTGAGCGTCGTTCGGACCTCGCCTGCACGATACGCCTCCTCGTCGATGTCGCTGACCTCCCGCGACTCGGTCGAATCGAACGCGGCAGCGATCCGGCCCGCGTCCTCCGGCGTGACCCCGAACACCGAGGAGTATACCTTCACGCCCGCCGGCACACCGAGGATCGGTGTCTCGCTACCCGCTTCGGTTACCGCCTCGGCCACGTCCGTCGCGGTTCCGTCCCCGCCGACGAACAGGATCAGGTCGACCCCGCGATCCAGCAACCGGCCGACCGCCTCGCGGGTGTCCCCGGCCGACGTCTCCTCGTCCGGTTCGTAGACGACGGCCGGGTCGAACCCGGCCTCGATAACTTCGCTCGCACCCATCGGCTCGCCACAGGTCAGGACCTCGGCGTCGGGCAAGCGCTCGTACAGCGCCTCCAGTGCCGCAAGCGCGCGTTCGGGTGCACGGGGTTCAGCCCCGCGTTCGCGCGCTTCGGCGAGTTTCCCGTCGGTCCCCTTCAGGCCGACCCGCCCACCCATCCCTGCGATCGGGTTACAGACGAAACCGATGCGTCGCATACTACCCGTTCCCGTCCCGTCGCAAAAGGCCTCGCGGTCGGCGGCGCGAGTCGTCAATACTTATAAAACAGCGTCACACACGATGGGGTATGTACCCGCTCCCGCTGGCCCAGCACGGCACGTACCCCATCGAAGTCCTCGGCACCTCGGTGCTCGTCATCAGCGTTCTCATCACGCTCGCGTGGCTCCTCTACCTGTACCGATAACGATCAATACATAGATATCGATAGCCACCGCAGACCGTTTGGCGGCCCCCCGCTCCTCGGACCGCGACCCAGTGCCTCTGACAGAATCCGATCCGCTGGGGGCCGCTTCCTCATTCGGCCAGTTCGACGCGCTCGCGCAGCCAGCCGGCCGCGTCCTCGACCGTCCTTTCGTCGGTGCCCGTGAGTTTCAGCTTGACCCCGTCGCCGGGATAACTCCCGACCGTTACGTCGAAGCGCTCGCGCAGTTCGGCGAGTCGGGGGACGAGTTCGCTCTCGGGTTCGGTCGTGAAGACGCGGGCCACGTATCGAGGCTCGCCCTCGAACTCGGCTTCGACGGACTCGAACATCGCCTTCATCTCGTCGGGCACGCCCGGCAGGACGTAGATCCCCTCGACGACCGCGCCGGGTGCGACGCCGACCTCGTTGTGAAGCGGGCGCGCCCCCTGCGGCAGGTCGGCGGTCCCCGCCGTCAGTTCGTCACGCTCGTAGCCGCCCTCCTCGAGGAGCCACGACAGGGCCGCCTCGTTTCGCTCGACCGCGCGGTCGAGCGCGGCGGCGACCCCTTCTATCGTCAGGTCGTCGTGGGTCGGACCCAGCCCTCCGGTGACGATCACGGCGTCGTACTCGGTGTGGTACTCCCCGACGACGCGGGCGATCTCCTCGATTCGGTCGGGGATCACCGTCACGCGCTCGACGTCGACGCCGCGCTCGGCGAGGCGCTGGCCGAGCCACGCGGCGTTCGTGTTGATCGTGTCTCCCGCGAGGATCTCGTCGCCGACGGTGACGAGCGCGACGTACATACCCGTTCGTTCGACGTAGTGGGCTAAAACTCACCGCATTCCCGGCGGCGGGCCGTTGTCGTCGTCCTCGATATTGACGTCCAGTCCCGCCTCCTCGCGCTTTCGCTTGAGCTCCTGCATCTGGCGGTAGACGTACGTCCCGGCGATCGCCGCGCCGATCGAGGCGACGACGATCAGTCCACCGAACAGGTAGACGTCGCGCTCCATGTAGTACCGCACCGAGATGGTGTCGGTCTCCACCTCGTCCCACCGGATGTGGACCTGATCGTCGACGAGTTCGGTCTCATAGCCGCCCGGTCGGACGTTCGCGAGCACGAAGTTGTCGACCCGGTAGCCCGGCGGGAGGATCACCTCGTAGGAGCCCTCGACGAAGGTGTCGGTCGCGAGGTTGCGCGACCGAGAGTCAGACGTGAATGCGAACTGACCCCCCTCTGTGGGCAGGTGGACGGTGACCTCCGAGCGGGTCTCCTCGACCTCGATCTCCTCGGCCCCTACCACCGTCCCGTTCGGGTAGCGAAACTGCACCGCGCGCACGTCGATCGGGTTGTCGTCGCCGTAGCGGGTCGCCTCGTAGAGCCGAATCGTCGATCGGTTCTCGAGCGCGTAGACGGCCTTGTACTCGCCGTCGGTGACGTTGATGGTGGCGTCGGCGTCCGTCCCCCAGTCGTACTCGGCGTCCTCACCGAGTCCCTCCTCGCTGGTCACTGAGCCGAACCCCGTACAGCCGGCTACCGCCACGAGCGCGACGAGCGACGCGAACGCGAGCAGCCGGCGGTTCATGTGGTGATGACACAGCGCAGCTCGGAGGTGAGGTGAGGACCGATCGCCGCGAGCAACCCCGGCGGGTCGGTCCCCTCACGACAGACGACGCTCTGTTCGAGCAGTCCCAGGCGCTCGACGGTCACGATGTCCTTCGCATGGCCCGCACGGTTGACCGTCGCGCGCACCTCCCCACGC
>NZ_RDQG01000094.1 GCF_003697815.1 Halalkalicoccus subterraneus
GACCTCGTGATCGTCGGGCGGGCCGGGATCGGCGTCGACAACATCGACATCGACGCCGCGACCGAACACGGCGTCATCGTCGCCAACGCTCCACAAGGAAACGTCCGGGCCGCGGCCGAACACACCGTCGCGATGACCTTCGCCGCCGCCCGATCGATCCCGCAGGCCCACACCAGGTTGAAGGCCGGCGACTGGGCCAAAAGCGACTTTTTGGGAACCGAGGTCAACAACAAAACACTGGGAATCGTCGGGTTGGGTCGTGTCGGTCAGGAGGTCGCGAAACGGCTCAACAACCTCGGGATGGATCTCGTTGCGTACGACCCCTACATCTCGGAGGACCGGGCCGACCAGATCGGGGCCGACCTCGTCGAGTTCGAGGACTGCCTGGAGCACGCGGATTTCGTGACCGTCCACACCCCGCTGACCCCCGAGACCGAGGGTCTCATCAGCCACGACGAACTCGCGTTGCTCGATGGGGGCTACCTGATCAACTGTGCCCGTGGCGGCGTCGTCGACGAACCCGCGCTCGCCGAGGCCGTCGAGGAGGGCACCCTGAAGGGTGCGGCGCTCGACGTTTTCGCGGAGGAGCCGGTCTCGCCGGACAACCCCCTGCTCGACGTCGAGGACGTCATCGTCACGCCGCATCTGGGCGCGAGCACCGAGGCCGCCCAGGAGAACGTCGCGACCAGCACGGCCGAGCAGGTGCTCGCCGCCTTCAACGACGAACCCGTCCTGAACGCGCTGAACGCGCCCTCGATCGACAAGAGCGCGTTCCCCCGCGTGCGCCCGTACATCGAACTCGCAGAAACCGCGGGCCGGATCGCCGCCCAACTGATGGACGAGCGCGTCGAGAGCGTCGACGTCCGCTACGCCGGCGAGATCGCCGAGGAGGAGATCGACCTCGTCACCGCGAGCGCGCTCAAGGGCGTCTTTTCTCCCTTGGAGTGGCAGGTCAACGCCGTCAACGCTCCCCAAGTCGCGGAGGACCGCGGCGTCGACGTGACCGAGACCAAATCCCATCAGGCCGAGAACTTCAGAAGTGTGGTCACCGTCACGGTCGGAAACGGCGACGGCGAGACCGAACTCGGCGTTTCCGGCACCCTGTTCGCCGACGACGACCCCCGGATCGTCCGGATCGACGACTATCGGGTGGACGCCATCCCCCACGGGCATATGCTCGTCGCGCGCAACTTCGACGAGCCAGGCACCATCGGCTTCATCGGCACAGTCTTAGGAGAGAACGGCATCAATATCGCGGGGATGTTCAACGCCCGCGAGGCGATCGGCGGCGAGGCGATCACCGTCTACGACCTCGACGAGGAGGTGGGCGAGGAACTGCTCGCCCACCTCGAGGACGACGAGCGGATCATCGAGGCGCGCTACATCACCCTCGACGGCGCGGACACGGTTCGGACATCGCTGTAGAACACCCGAACCCCTTACTCGGCGAGATGCTCTAACACGCCTTCCGTATCGCCGGGCACCGATTCGGGCTCCACGCCGGCCTCGGCCGCCGCGTCGGGGTCCTTCAGCAGGTGACCGGTCGTCAGACAGACCACGCGCTCGTCGCTTTCCACCACTCCGTTCTCGCGGAGCTTCCGCAGGCCCGCGACGCTCGCCGCCGAGGCGGGCTCGACGCCGACGCCCTCGCCCGCCAGCGCGCGCTGGGCATCCGTGATCTCCGCATCGCTCACGGCGACCGCCGTTCCGTCGGTCGCCCGGATCCCCGGCAGTGCTTTCGGGGCGTTCACGGGGTTACCGATCCGGATTGCGGTTGCGCGCGTTTCGACTTCCTCCCAGCGTTTCACCTCACTCCACCCGTTCTCGACGGCCTCGACCATCGGCGCGGCGCCCTCGGCCTGTACTCCCGTGAGTTTCGGGACTTCTCCCTCATCGAGCGATCCCGACCGGACGAGTTCCCGGAAGCACTTATACAGCGCCGCGGTGTTGCCCGCGTTGCCAACGGGGAGGACGATCCGGTCGGGGAACTCTCCATAGTCCTCGCGGTGGCGCTCCAAGATCTCGAAGCCGATCGTCTTCTGGCCTTCTAACCTAAATGGGTTCAGCGAGTTGAGCAGGTAGGCCTCGCCGCGCGCAGCGAGGTCCTGCACGATGTCGAGACAGGTGTCGAAGTTGTCGTCGACCTCGAGGATGCGCGCGCCGTGGAGGCTCGCCTGGGCGATCTTGCCGGCGGCGACCTTACCCGCCGGAAGCAGGACCAAGGTCTCCATACCCGCCCGCCCGCCGTAGGCCGCGAGCGCGGCGCTCGTGTTCCCGGTGGAAGCACACGCCAGTCGATCGACGCCGAGTCGGCTCGCGACCCCGACGCCGACGGTCATGCCGCGGTCCTTGAAGCTCCCGGTGGGGTTCATCCCCTCGTGTTTCACCCGAAGGGATGCGACGCCGAGTTCGTCTTCGAGTCGGGGCACCTCGTACAGCGGGGTCGCGCCCTCCTCGATCGTGACCTCCCGCTCGACCGGCAGCGCGTCGGCGTAGCGCCAGACTCCCTCGCCGGAGAACGATTCGAAGGTGGGGTAGTCGGCGTACCGGACTTCGAGCAACCCCTCGCAGTCGGGACACCGGTAGATCACGTCCTCGAAGGGGGCGATCGCGTTCCCACACTCGATACAGGACAGCCAGGCGCCGTCGTCGGACTCGGGTGGCTCCTCGTCGGCGAGGTCGAGGCTCATCGACTGGATGGAGGGTACGAGGGGTCAAAAGGGCTTAGCTACTCGCCGTCGCCTCGATTCGCCGCCTCACTCCTCGGCGATCCGATAGATGCCGATCGCCCAGTCCGGCCCGTCCACACCGCGGACGTCCCCGCCGACGGCGCTATTCGAGCAGGAACGACAGCAACCCTTTCTGGGCGTGCAGGCGGTTCTCGGCCTGTTCGAAGATCAGCGACCAGTCGCCTTCGATGACCTCGTCGGTGATCTCCTCGCCGCGATGGGCCGGGAGGCAGTGCATCACCCGGGCGTCGGCGGCGTTCGCGAGCAGTTCCTCGTTGACCTGAAAGTCCTCGAACGCCGACAGCCGGTGATCGCGCTGGTCCTCCTGGCCCATACTGATCCAGACGTCGGTGTAGACGACGTCCGCGCCCGCGACCGCCGCGTCGGGGTCGTCGGTCGTCTCCGGGGCGCGCCCCAGCGAATCGGCCCGCTCGATCACCGTGTCGTCGAGCGCGTACTCGGGTGGCGTCGCCACCGTGAGGTCGATCCCACAGAGCGCACAGCCGAGCGCCAACGACCGGGCGACGTTGTTGGCGTCGCCGACCCAGGCGACCGATCGACCCTCCAGTTCGCCGAACGTCTCGCGGATCGTCAGCAGGTCCGCGAGCGTCTGGCAGGGATGGGCGTCGTCGGTCAACCCGTTTATCACCGAGACACCCGCGTAGCGCGCCAACTCCTCGACGTTCGCGTGCTCGAAGACCCGGGCCATGATCGCGTCGACGTAGCCAGAGAGCGCCCGCGCGGTGTCCCGAAGCGGTTCGCCGCGGCCCAGTTGGATGTCGCGCTCGCCCAGGAAGACGGCGTGTCCGCCCAGTTGGGTCATCCCCGTCTCGAAGGAGACTCGGGTACGCGTGCTCGGCTTCTGAAAGAGCATGCCCAACGTTTGGCGTTCGAGATCGGGATGGGGAGTGCCGGCTCGCTGCTTTCGCTTATAGTCGGCCGCGCGGTCGAGAACTTCGAGCAGTTCTTCGCGACTCAGGTCGTCGATGTCGGTGAAGTGTCGTGTCATAGGCGCTCTGCGACCTCCGTCAGCACGGTGATGGAACGGTCGTACTCGGCCAGATCGAGTCGCTCGTCCGGCGCGTGATCCAGATCCGAGTCGCCGGGCCCGTAGGTCACCATCGGACAGTCCCACGCCGAGGCGTAGACGTTCATGTCGCTCGTGCCGGTCTTTCGCAGCAGGCGCGGGTCGCCGTCCCCCCCGCGGATCGCGACCCGGAAGGCCCGCGCCAGCTCCGTCCGCGGGTTTTCCATTACCGGCGGGATCGGCTTGCCCCAGTTGACGCTGCCCGCGGCGTCGGTGTCGGTCCGGAGCTGCCCCTCGGCGATCTCGCGGACCTCCTCGGTCGTCATCGAGGGCGGCACCCGGAACTGGCCGTCGAGCGTCGCCGAGACCGACAACCCATCGGAGTCGGTGCCGCCCTCGATCCCGACGGGCTTGGTGGTCACGCGCTCGAAGACGGGCTCCCATTCCTCGTCCTCGCTGGGCGAGAAGCGTTCCTCGACGCTGCTCCACCAGCCGATGGCGTGCTGGATCGCGTTCGGGCCCGGGCGGGAGGTGTGGCCCGACTCGCTGGTCGCGACGTACGTGCCCGCGAGCATCCCCCGATACCCCAGCGTGATCCCGTCCCAGCCGCTTGGCTCGCCGTTGATCAGAGCGTCGGGCGCTTCACGATCCTCGATCAGGTGCCACGCGCCCCGCGAGTCGGTCTCCTCGCCGACGACGCCGACGAAGCTGGTTCCGGAGTCGACGGCGGCGACCGCCATCGCACACAGCGGCCCGGTCGCGTCGACGCTGCCCCGGCCCCAGAGCACCCCACTGTCGGTGCGAACGGGGATGTCTCCCGGCACCGTATCGATATGGGAGGTCAGCAACACGCGGTCGTCGGCGGGCGCGCGGACGTTACCGACCGCGTCGATCCGGGCCTCGCGGCCGTTTGCCTCGAAGAAGTCGACGAGCCGCTCTGCGGCCTCGCGTTCCTCGCCCGAGGGCGAGGGAATCGAGACGAGGTCGACCAGCAGTTCCCGGCCGGATTGCCGTTGGACGCTCATCTCACGACTCCGTGGTCGCGTCCATCGTCTCGGCGAGTGCCCCGACGAGCCGGTCGACGTGTTCCTCCTCGATCACCAGCGGCGGCAGTAATCTGAGGACCGATCGACCGGCCGGCAGCGCGAGAATCCGGTGGTTCAACGCGAGATCCCGCAGGAGCCGGTTGGAGCCACGTTTGACCTCGATTCCGGTCATCAGCCCGCGCCCGCGGACGTCACGGATCGGCAGGTCCGCCGCCTCGATCTCCTCGTGGAGATACGTCCCCATCTCGGCGGCGTGCGTGGGTAGCTCCTCATCGACGAGCGCGTCGAGGGTCGCTGTGGCGGCCGCACAGACCACGGGGTTCCCGCTGAAGGTCGAGCCGTGCGGGCCGGCGTCCGCGGCGATCCAGTCCCGGCAGAGGGTCGCACCCAGCGGCAGGCCGCTCGCGAGCCCCTTCGCGCTCGTGAGAATGTCGGGCACCACACCCTCACTCTCGCAGGCCCAGAACTCGCCCGTGCGGCCCAAGCCGGTTTGGATCTCGTCGAAGACCAGCGCCGCACCGGTCTCGTCACACTGCTCGCGGGCGGCCTCGAGATAGCCCTCGGGTGCGGGATTGATTCCGCCCTCGCCCTGGATGGGCTCGACGATCACCGCGGCGGTCTCCTCGTCGACGGCCTCGGAGAGCGCTTCCGCGTCGCCGTAGGGCACCGCCTCGAACTTCCCGGCCAAGGGCTCGAAGGGCTTCTTGTACTTGTCCTTCCAGGTCGCCGCGAGCGAGCCCATCGTCCGACCGTGGAAGCCACGCTGGGTGGCGACGATCTTCTGTCGCCCGGTCGCGCTTCGCGCGAACTTCAGCGCCGCCTCGTTGGCCTCGGTACCCGAGTTACAGAGCCAGACGTTCTCGATCCCGTCGGGCGCCACACTCGCCAGCCTCTCGTAGCACGCGTCACGGGCGTCGTTGGGATACGAGGCCTGGACGAACATCAGCTCCTCCAGTTGGTCCTTCGCGGCCGAGACCACGTCGGGATGGCAGTGGCCGACCGGCGTGACCGCGTAGCTCGCGCCGAAGTCGAGGTATTCGGTATCGGAATCATCGTACAGATACGGTCCCTCGCCGCGGTCGATCCTGATGGGCTTCTCCGAGAAGACGAATCCACTCATTGGTTGCCTTCACCTCCGAGCGCGCCGGGACTAAAGCGTGTGCCATGTCCGTCGAGCGCCGCCAGTATGGGATCGTTGAGGTTCGCGTCGGAGACGATCACCTCGCTCGCCCCACTTTCGAGCGCCTCCGTCGCGGCCATCACCTTCTTCGTCATGAACCCTTCCGCGGCCTCCTCGACGCGCTCCATTTCCGCGGGCGTCTCGGCGCTCTCGATCAAGGTGTCGGGTTCGTCGGGGTCCTCGTAGACGCCCGCGACGTCGGTGAGAACCACGAGCGACGCGCCGAGCGCGCCCGCGACGGCGGCGGCAGCGCGGTCGGCGTCGGCGTTGACGGGCGTTCCGTCCTCGGCGAGCATTGGCACGCTCACGACGGGCGTATAGCCCGTATCGAGCAAGGTATCGAGGAGGTCGCTGTTGATCGACTCGATCTTCCCCGAGTGATCGCCGCGCTTGATCTTCTTCTTCCCGTCCTCGATCACTCTGACGGCGGACTTCCGCGCGCCGGTCAGGAGACCGCCGTCCACGCCCGAAAGTCCGAGCGCGTTGACGCCCTCGTTTCTCAGGGCCGTCGTCAGGTCGGTGTTGACCCGCCCGGCCATCGCCATCGTAAAGGCCTCCATCGTCTCCGCGTCGGTAAAGCGCCCGCTGACGCCACCCGGCGTGGTGACGTACTCGGGTTCCCGACCGAGATCCGCCAGCAGCTCGTCGACCGCCGTCGAGCCGCCGTGGACCACGACGACCCGCTCGCCGTTGGCCGTCAGGTGCGCGATGTCCGCGAGCGCGCCCTCCGGTTCGACGGCGCGCGCGCCGCCGATCTTGACGACGATAACCATTAGGGAGCCCCCACGGGATGCAGGCCCTGGAACTCCAAGCCTGCCGTCTCCTCCAGTCCGAGCGCGATGTTGGCTGCATGGACCGCCTGGCCCGCAGAGCCCTTCATCATGTTGTCGATCGCCGAGAAGACGACGATTCGCTTGTTGGCCGGATCGAGCTCGAAACCCACGTCGCCGTAATTGGTACCGGCGACGGCCTTGGGCTCGGGGTAGCGATAGACGCCGCCGCCGCCCGAAGCGATCCGCATGAACGGCTCCTCGGCGTAGCCGTCGCGGTAGGCGCTCCACAGGTCCTTCTTCGAGACCGGTTCGTCGGGAAAGACGTGACAGGTCGCGCTGGCCCCGCGGATCATGTCGACCGCGTGGACGGTAAAGGACACTGAGATCCCGAACTCCCGTTCGATCTCGGCCTCGTGGCGGTGGCTCGTCGGCGCGTACGGGCGGACGATCCCCGAACGCTCGGGATGGGAGGAGGCCGCACCGCCGCTCGCTCCCCCTTCCGAGGAGCCGACCTTCACGTCGACGACGATCTGTTCGTCCCCGTTCAGAACCCCCGAATCGAACAGCGGACCGAGTCCGAGGATCGTCGCGGTGGCGTTACAGCCCCCCGAGGCGATCAGGTCGGCGCCGGGCAACTCCTCCCGGTTCCGTTCCGGAAGGGCGTACACCGATTTGTCGAGGTATTCCGGCGCGCTGTGGCCGTCGTACCACTCCTCGTACTGTTCCTCACTATCGAGCCGGAAGTCCGCCGAGAGGTCCACGACCGTATCGGCGACCTCCTCGAAGGCGTCGATTCGCTCCATCGACACCCCATGCGGAGTTGCCGCGAAGAGCACGTCCACCGACTCCAGATCCGCGGGATCCGAAAACCGAAGCGTCCGGCCCCGCAGGTTCGGGTGGATCGATCCTATCGTTTTGTTCTCGGCCGATCGACTCGTCGCCTGCGTGATCTCGAAGTTCGGGTGTCCGTCTAAGAGCCTGAGCAGCTCTCCACCAGTAAAACCGCTCCCGCCGACGACGCTCGCGGTGAGCGTTTCAGAACCCTCGTCGCTCTCCGCCTCCCCAACTGCCATCAGGCGGTCACCTCGGTTTCGGCGGATGCCTGCGCTTCGAGCCAGTCGACCACTTTCGCAGGAACGTCCACGTCGACGACCTCGTTGAGCGCCTTGAACTCGACGGTGTGGTTGACCTCGTGGACCGTATAGCCCTCCTCGGTCTCCATCAGGTCGATCCCGAGCAGGCCGCCACCGACGGCGTCGCTCGCGCGCTCGACCAGATCGAGGGCCTCCGCGTCGGGCTCGAACACCTCGGTCGTCGCGCCCTTCGCGGCGTTGGTCAGCCAGTGCTCGGAGGCACGGGCCATCGCGGCGATCGGCTCGCCGTCGACGGCCACCACTCGGATGTCCCGGTCGGGTTTCGCGACGAACTCCTGGATGTAGAACACCTTGTGCTCGTAGTGACCCAGCGTCTCCTTGTGTTCGAGGATCGCCTCGGCGGCCGAGCGCGACTCGAGCTTGGCCATCAGCCGGCCCCACGAGCCCATGACGGGCTTGAGCACGCAGGGATAGCCGAACTCCTCGATGCTCTCGAGGGCGGCCTCGGTCGTGAACGCCACGTCCGTGTCGGGCGTCGGCACGCCCGCGCTCGCGAGCGCGAGGCTGTTTTTGACCTTGTCCGCGCAGGTCTCGGCGGTGTCGGGGCCGTTGACGACTGGAACCCCATAGGCCTCACAGAACCGGGTGACGTAGAGGCTCCGGCTCGTCGAGAGACACCGGTCGAGCACGACGTCGACGCCCTCGAAGATTTCGGGGGGATCGTGGACGTTGAACTGGTGTTTTCGCACGTCGATCTTGGTGATCTCGTGGTCGCGCTCGCGAAGCTCGTTCAGCAGGAGCTTCTCGTCTCTACGGATCCGGGAGTACAGGATGCCTACGTTCATTCGTATCGGGTCCGCCTCGTCCGGCGGGTGGAAAAACGGGTCGCTGTCTGGGTGTTCATTGCTGTGCGGTCGCGGTCGCCTTCTCGCCGATCGCCATCACTCGCCCCAGTCTTCCTCGAGTTCGGGCGCTTCCTCGAGCTCGACGGGGTCCGTCGAGACGACCTCGAGCTCCGCGCCGCTGACGGGACTGTCGATGATCTCGCCGACCTCGACGTCGGACGGAACCTCGATCTCGTCGCCGGTCAGGGGGTCCTCCGCCGTGATTGTGCTGTCGTCTGCCATTGTACCTCCACGTATCGTATGGCTCACCTTAAACCCGTCGAATCTATCGTTTAATTAACATATCTGCACCGTCGTCTAAGTGTACGAAAAGGCCGTCGAACCGCGAATCGTGGTGCGCGTATCAGCGATAAGGTGTGTAAGTGTGCCCCGGTCGGGGCGGTCGCTCACTCATACGAACGCACCTCCTCGTCCAACGCCGTGGCGGCCCCATCGAGCGCCTCGGTGCGGCCCTCGATCGCCGCTTTGTCAGCATCGACTGCCTCGCGGGCCGCCGACAGCGTTTCCTCGACGGCTTCGGGCGCGGGTCCGCCCCACGAGTCGCGGCTCGCGACGCTTTCGGCGGGGTCGAGCGCCGACTCGACGACCTCGCGGGGGACGTGTTCCTCGAGGGGTTCGCCGAGGACTTCCTCACTAGCGGCGTCGAGCGCCGTGTAGTCGCTGCCGCTCTCCGATGCATGGGCAACGAGTTCGTGGGCCGTCCGAAACGGCAGCCCGCCCATGGCGAGCGCGTCCGCGACCCCGGTCGCGGTCGAAAAGCCCTCGTCGGCGGCTTCCTTCAGGGCCCCCTCGTCCCAGTCGGCGGTCGCGACCGCGCCGGCCGCGACGTCGGTCGCCTCACGCACGGCGTCGATCGTCTTCCATGCGTGGGGCGTCGCGCGCTGGAGGTCGCGGTTGTACGCTCTGGGTAACCCTTTGAGCGTCGTCAGCAGACCTGAGAGGCCAGAGGAAGCGTCGCCCGCGGTCGCCCGCACGAGTTCGAGCGTGTCGGGATTCTTCTTCTGGGGCATGATCGAGGAGGTCGAGGCGTAGTCGTCCGAGAGCTCGACGTAGCCCTTATTGGCAAAGAGGATCAGGTCCTCGGCGGTCCCGGAAAGCGTCGTCGCCAGCGTCGCGAGCGCGCTCACCGTCTCGAGCAGGAAGTCCCGCGTCGAGGAGGCGTCCATCGAGTTCTCGATCACCGATTCGAAACCCAGCAGCTCCGCGGTTCGCTCGCGGTCGATGTCGAAGGGCGTCCCCGCGAAGGCCGCCGCCCCCAGCGGGCAGCGATTTATCCTCCCATAGGCGTCGAGCAGGCGCTCGGTGTCGCGTGCGACCGCCCCCTCGTAGGAGCACAGCCAGTGGGCGACGGTGGTCGGCTGGGCCGGCTGGAGGTGGGTGTAGCCCGGCATCAACGTTTCTGTGTGCTCGCCCGCGGTTTCGACCAGTGCTTCGCGGAACGCGAGGGCCGCCTCCACGACATCCAGAACGTCCTCACGCAGGCGATACCGGATGCAGGTCGCCACCTCGTCGTTGCGCGAGCGGGCGGTGTGCATCTTCCCGCCGACCGGTCCAATGGCGTCGATCACCGCCGTCTCGATCGCGGCGTGAACGTCCTCGCCGTTCGGCAGCGCGTCGTGGCCCGCCGCCTCGACCTCGTCGAGCGCCGCGAGGATCCCGCCGGCTTCGTCCTCGGGAACGATTCCCTGTTCGGTGAGCATCACGACGTGTGCGCGATCGGTCGCGAGGTCCGCCTCGAAGATCCGTTCATCACTACTCATCGAGGAGAGGAATCCGCGAGCGGGGCCGCCGCCGAAGCGCTCGCGCCGGACCACGTCCCCGTCTCCGGATTCCTCGCTCATCTACTCGTCCCCCTCACTCGAACTCCCGCCGTCGGTCACCACGGGCGTCTCCCCGCCGACGTCGGCCTCGACGGCGTTCGCGAGGCGCTCCTGCAGGCCGTGGTACTTCGCGACGCCGGTGGCGTCCTCTTGTGCGATCCCGTCGACGGTCTCGGTGTTGAACGACGCCGCGCTCGCCGAGTAGACCGCGAACTCGCTTTCCCGTCCGACGGGACGGGCCTTTCCGCCCTCCAGTTTGATCGTCACCGTGCCCGTCACCTTCGTCTGGGTCTCGTCGATGAAGCCGTTCAAGGCCTTCACGAGCGGCGCGAACAGCAGCCCCTCGTAGGCTTTCTCGGACCACTCGTGGTCGACGCCGACCTTGAAGGAGCGCTCGCCCTTCGTGAGCACGAGGTCCTCGAGTGCCTGATGGGCGTTCAGCAGGACCGTCGCCGCGGGATGCTCGTAGTTCTCACGCACCTTGAGCCCGAGCATGCGGTCCTCCATCAGGTCGGTTCGACCGACGCCGTGGGCGCCGGCGACCTCGTTGAGGTGTTCGATCAGTTCGACCCCGTCCATCGCCTCGCCGTCCACACCGATAGGAACGCCCTCCTCGAACTCGATCTCGATCTGTTCCGTCTCGTCGGTCGGCTCGGCGGTCCAGTCGTAGATCTCCTCGGGGGGCACGTAGCTCGGCTCCTCCAACTGGCCGCCCTCGACCGAGCGACTCCAGAGGTTCGTGTCGATCGACCAGACGCCTTCATTACCTGCCTCGACCGGCAGGTCCTTCTCGTCGGCGTACTCGATCTCCCACTCGCGGGTCAGCCCGAGTTCGCGAACGGGCGCGATGACCTCCATGTCCGAGCCGCGCCAGACCGCCTCGAAGCGAAGCTGGTCGTTGCCCTTACCCGTACAGCCGTGGGCCAGGGCCGTACAGTCCTGCTCCTCTGCGACCTCAAGAATGGCCTGTGCGATCACCGGGCGTGCAAGCGCGGTCCCGAGCGGATATCCCTGGTAGGTCGCGTTGGCCTTCACGCCGTCGAAACAGGTCTCGGCGAACTCCGACGTGGCGTCGACGATGTGGTTTTCCAGTCCGAGCGCTTCTGCGGTCTCTTCTGCCTCCTCGAACTCCGCTTCGGGCTGGCCGACGTCGACGGTGACCCCGATCACCTCGTCGTAGCCGTACTCCTCTTCGAGCAGCGGTACGCAGACGGTCGTATCCAGTCCCCCTGAGAATGCGAGTGCAACGCGTTCCATCGTTGCTCGAACGGACCCGTTCGGGGGACATAAATTCTTCTTTTTTATTTATGAAAATTACCGATAGAAGCTACGCTAACGGTGAAAACAAGCGAATCGACTACTCGTCGAATTCGGTGAAAGTCGGGGGAGATGATAGTAGTGGGCCTAGCGGGGGCCCGGCCGCGGTCGTCGGGAGCGTGGGGCTTTGGCCCACGAGCGCGACGCTACGAGTCGCATGAGAGAAGCGGCGTCGCTCGCGGGAACGTGTGCGTCTGCGAGCGGCTGCCGACTCATTGAGCGAATGCAGTAGGTCCGGGATATTAAACTCTTCTGACTCATCAGTGTCTGTCGGGGAGTTCGGCTCGTATCACGAACTCCGTAGACCCCCGATCATCGTACTTATCCGGCCGTGTACCGTCGAATCGCCAGTGACGATCAGTCTGAACGTCCCCGTTCCGGGACAGGTCAAACGCCTCGCCGGCGACCTCGAACCCGATCTCTATACGTTCGAGCGCGTCCGCAGATCCCACACGCTCGGGATCAAGCGCTTCGGCGAACGGACCCCGACGGAGTACGCCCGCCTCGTTCCACGGGTCCGTCAAGCGATCGTCGGTACCCCGCCGTTCGAAGCCCGCGTCACCGGCATCGAGACGTTCGAGGCTCCGCCGAAGGGCGACTCTCCGGTCGTCTACCTCGCCGTGGAAAGCCCCGTCCTTCGGGAACTCAACTCGGACCTCTCGGAAGCCTTCGGCGTGATCGAGGGGATCGACGGGGAGGACTACACGCCACACGTCACGCTCGCCCGCGGGGGGACCGACGCGGAACGCGAGCGCCTTCGAGAGCGCGAGATCGAACCCGTCTCGTGGGTCGTCAGCGAACTCGTCCTGTGGGACGCCACCCACGGGGAGGTCGCCACCCGGCTTTCCCTACCGGTCTAGGCGCGGTTCGGGCGACTCGTCGTAGGCGTCGTGATCGCCGTAGAAGTTCAGCATCGAGAACTGGAGTTTCTCGGGGGCGATGTCGATCAGTTCTCGGCGCTCCTCGGCCGGGAACGCGCCCCGGACGCTGTACTTGCCCATCTCGCGTTCGGCCGTCTGCGTGTAGCGTTTATCGACGAGCGCGCGCACCCCGAACTCCTCGGGCGAGCGAAGCACCCGCCCGAGCGCCTGTCTCGTCTTCCTGATCGTGGGGATCTCGACGGCGTACTCCCAGCCCGCATCGGGGTTCGAATCGCCGTAGATCGACTGGTAGGCCTCCTGGACCGCGTCCATGCGCTCGTCGAGATGTGGGTAGGGGACCCCGACGACGAGCACGGTGTGGGCGTCGTCGGCGTCGAAGCTCACTCCCTCGGTGAGGGTGCCCCACAGCGAGGTGAACAGCGCGCCGTTCTCGCTGTCGGCGAACTCCTCTCGTAGGTCCTCGGCACCCACTCCGGGCCGGTCGAGATACGGCGTCGCGGTCGTCTCGACCCGCCCGTAGTAGCGCTCTGCCTCGTAGTAGCTCGGGAAGAACATCAGGGAGTTGCCCGGCGTCATCCGGATCGCGTCCTCGATCACTCGGGTGATCGTCTCCTGTGTGTCGGGATCCTCGCGCTCGCTTGAAAAGAGCGCGGGCGTCTCGACCGCGAAGGTTCGCCGGTTCTCCTCGGGGAACTCCAGCCCGTAGGCCATTTCGATAGGCTCCTCTAACCCCAGTACGTCCTCCAGCACGTCGAAGGGACGAAGCGTCGCGCTCATCAGCACGCTCGCGTGCACGCTCGAGAAGAGACTTTCTGCGACCTCGCGGGGGATACAGGTGTAGAGCTCCGCCCGGCCGTACACTTCGTCACTTCCCTCGTCGCGGCGCACCCCGAGGACGGGATACTGGTCCAGCGCGGCCCCGTCGTCGAGCCAGCCCTCGACGAAGGCGGCGGCCTGCAGGGTCTGACACTCCGCGCGCGTCTGGGCCTGCCCGTTGCGATACGCTTCCTCGTACTGGTCGTCGAGCTCCTCGCCGAACTCCAGTGCGCTCTTCAGATCCCGGTCGATCCCCCGGCCCGTGTACTCCTCCAGAAAGGCGAGCGTGAGGTCGTCGCGGCCCGACTCGTTGGCGATGGCGACGTCCTCCCAGTTCTCGTCGACCGACCCCCGGTCGCTGAAGCCGAGCGAGTCTTCGTAGGTCGAGACGAGCGCGCGACGAAACGCCGCGAACACGGCGAAGGCGTCCTCGCTTCGCGGGTCGTCGCTGTCCTCACACTCGTCGAGTGCGCTGTCGATGGTGTTCTCGGTGAGGGTTCGCGTCGCGTGGTCGCGGGCTGCGTCCTCGATGTTGTGGGCCTCGTCGAAGACGCAGATCACGTCCTCGGGGTCGCGGTCGAGCCACCGGAAGAACTGCTCGCGGATCATGGGGTCGAGCAGGTGGTGGTAGTTACAGACCACCAGATCGACCCCCTCCATCCCCTCTTTCAACAACTCATAGCCGCAAAACCCCTCGCGTTCGGCGTATTCGTAGACGTCGTCGGGGGTCCGGACGTCGGAGAAGAGCCACTGGTAGAAGTCGTCGGTGTCCTCCATCAGGTTGTTGTAGTAGTGCTCGCAGGTCGGTTCCTCGCGGAGGTCGGACACCTCCTCGTCGACCGATTCGAGTTCGTCCATCACCGCGCTGCGGGCTTCCGCGGCCCCCTGATCGCCCGCCTGGCTCTCCTCCAGCAGTTCGTCCTGCTTGCGTTCGAGTTGCGCCCTGTCGACCTCGGATTCGGCGAGATCGCGGGTCGTGTCCCGGAGGACTTGACACTCCTCGTAGCCGACGTCGATGTGACACATCGACGCCTTTCCCTTGAAGACGACCGCGCGGATCGCCTCCTCGCGCGTGATCGCGCGGGCCTCCTCGACGAACTGGCGCATCTGCTGGTGGACGTTCGTCGTGATCACGACGGTCTTGTCGGTCTCGCGGGCCTGCGAGAGGGCGGGTACGAGCGCCGAGAGGGTCTTGCCGGTCCCGCAGGCCCCCTCGAAGAGCACGTCCTGTCCGCGTGCGAGGCCGTTCTCGATGCGTTCGATCGCCTCGCGCTGGTTCTCGTAGGGGGCGTCGTACGGGAAAAACCGCGCGGAGTCGGTCGTCGCCACACTGGTTCTGTGAACCGTTCTGATAAAAACGCTCGGATCAGGCCGTTTGGGGTTCGATGTAGACGCTTTTGACGCTCTCGTCCGTCTCCTGCAACGCCCGTTCCATTCCGCCGATACGCTCGTCGATCTCGTCGCCGTCGAGGGCCGAATCGAACCCGACGTCGGCGGCCACGAGCACGTAGTCCGGTCCGAAGTGAACGCTGCGGAACCCGGCGACCTCGCGGACCCCGTCCCAGCCGGCGACGATCTCGCGTAGCTCCTGCTCGTCGGTCTTCGGGAGGCTCTCGCCGATCAGCAGGCGCTTGTTCTCCCAGGCCAGCGCGATGGCAAAGCCCATCAACAACAGCCCGATCAACAGCGCCGCCGTCCCGTCGTAGACGGGGTTGCCGGTGACGCGCGTGAGGTAGATGCCCGCAAGCGCGAGGCCGAGCCCCGCGAGCGCGACGGTGTCCTCGGTCAGCGCCGTCAGCACCGTGGTTCGGCTGGTCTTCTTGAACGCCTCGCGGTAGCCGCTCCAGCCCCGCTCGTCGATCTCCGCGCGGATCGCCGCTCGGGCTTTCATGAAGGCGTAGGTCTCGAAGACGATCGCGCCGAGCAACACCGCGTAGTTGACGTAGATCCCCGGAACGGTCGTCCCGAGCAGGGTGACCGTCCCCTCGGTCAGGTGGACATCACCGTGAACGAGCGCCTCGTAGCCGCCCTTCGCGCTCTCCCAGCCCGCGATCCCGAACAGCAGGACGCTCACGAGGAAGCTGTAGAAGAACTCGGATTTGCCGTAGCCGAAGGGATGTGAGCGATCGCGCTCCTGTCGGCCGTAGTAGATCCCGACTAGGAGGAACACCTGGTTGCCCGTATCCGAGACGGAGTGGTACGTCTCGGCGAGCATCGCGGGGCTCCCGGTCAACAGAAAGCCGCCGAACTTCAGTCCCGCGATCGCTCCGTTCGCCACCAACGCGGCCAGCACCACGCCGACGCTTTCACCTGCCATCGGCCCCGCTACTCACCCGGGGATAATGCCGTTTGGGGTCGGTCCGTCATCGCGCCCGTGAGCGAAACCTACACCACTCGCGGGACCCCAGTCCCGGCATGCTCACCGTCGTTTCGGATACCCACAGCAACGCGGGCCACGCGCTGACCGACCGCACCCTCGAGGCCGTCCGAACCGCCGACCGCGTCATCCACGCCGGCGACTTCACGTCCGTTTCGGCGCTGGAGGCCTTTCAGGACCTGGTCACCCGCCTCGATGCCGTCCACGGCAACGCGGATGCCGCGGCGGTCCGCGACCGACTTCCTGATGCCCGAATCCTCGACTGGGCGGGTCTGCGGATCGCGGTAACACACAGGCAAAACGGTGGCTCGACGGGATTGGCGATGTTCGGGCGCGAGCGCGGCGCTGATCTGGTGGTCTCGGGTCACTCCCATGCGCCGAGTGTCACGCGGACCGACGATCTCACGCTTTTGAACCCCGGTAGTCACGACCAACCGCGGGGCAACCGGTTGGGACATGCGGAACTCGAACGGCACGGAACGGGGGTTCGCGGGCGACTCCGACAGCCGGACGGGACGGTCATCGAGGAGTTCTCGCTCTAAGACCGGCCGATGGCCTTCGGCCTCGGCCAGTTCGGCGCGGTTCTGCACCTCGCCGATGAACGTGTCGTGATTCGTGACGAGTCCGTCCATCGCCGTGAACCCGTAACCGATCACGGCGCGACTGCAGACCGGCTACGGTCGCCATCGTGGCCGAAACGCTCTTTTGCCCGCCGTGGGATATGGGCGTATGCTCCCCGAACTCGATATCGTCTATCTCGTCGCGATAGCGATGCTGATACTCTTCGTCGGGGGGTCGTACCTGTTCGTCCGGAAGGTCCTCTTTGGCTTTCGCGAGGGCATCGAGAGCGGGCGACGCTAATCTCGGAGCGCCCGCTCGACCGCTGCGACCGCCTCCTCGATCGCCTCCCTGTCGACGTCCCAGTGGGCACAGAAGCGCACGACGTGCTCGCCGAATGCCACCCCGAGAACGCCCGCTGATTCGCAGGCCACGAGGAACTCCTCGGCGGTGTAGTCGCTTCCCGCACAGTCGACCAGCACGATGTTCGTCTCGGGTTCGGGTGCGGAGAGTCCATCCAGTCCGTCGAGTCCGGCCGCGAGCCGGCTGGCCTTCTCGTGGTCTTCCGAGAGGCGGTGACGGTTCTCCAGGGCCGCGAGCCCCGGCGCGGCGATGATCCCGGCCTGGCGCATCCCGCCACCGAACAGTTTCCGATTGCGTCGGGCACGCTCGATGAAGTCCTCGCTTCCGGCGAGCATCGACCCGACAGGGGCGCCGAGGCCCTTCGAGAGACAGAACATGACCGAATCGACCGGCGCGACGATCTCGCTCGCCTCGACGCCGAGCGCCGCCGCCGCGTTGAACACGCGCGCGCCGTCGAGGTGGACCGGCACGCCCAGATCGTGGGCCGTCTCAGCGGTTTCGGCGATCTTCTCGGCCCCGATGGCCGCCCCGCCCTTGCTGTTGTGGGTGTTTTCGAGGGTCAGAAGCCCGGTTCCGGGCCGGTGGAGGTCCTCCGCGACGTAGCTCCCTCTCACTTGTTCGGGCGAGACGACCCCGCGGTCGTCGCCCTCGATCGTGCGGACCTGCAGGCCCGAGAGCTGGGCCATCCCGCCCAACTCCCACTTCACGACGTGGCTCTCGCGTTCCGCGAGCACCTCCTGGCCGTGTTCGGTGTGGGTTCGCACCGCCACTTGGTTGCCCATCGTCCCCGTCGGGACGTACAGCGCCGCCTCCGTGCCCACGATTTCTGCCGCGCGATCCTCCAGTTCGTTCACCGTGGGGTCCTCGCGGTAGACGTCGTCGCCCACCTCGGCGTTCGCGCTCGCCTCGCGCATCCGGTCGTCCGGCCGCGTCACCGTGTCGCTTCGCAGGTCGATCATACCGGGCGTGGGCGGCCGACGGGCAAAACCCTCCCGTCTCATTCGCGGATCCTGCCAGTATCCGTCCCCTTTTGACCACGATCCGAGAAGGGCCGATGAATGTCGGTCTCCGAGAACCTGTCACGCATCCGAGCGCCGGCCCCCGCTCTGACGATCGCGCTCGTGGCCGCCGCCCTCGCCTTCGTCGGCTCCCCGCTCGGGGGCGAGGCGGCGACGATGCTCGCGATCACGCTCTTCTGTGTCGCCCTCTGGGTTCTCACCCCCGTCCCGCCGGCCTATACGGGCGTCGTCTGCATCGGGCTGGTCGGCGCAGCCTTCTCGACGGAGCTGGCGCTCGTGGGCTTCCAGTCGCCCGCGACGTGGCTGATCGGGTTCGGGCTGTTGATCGGGCTCGCGACCCGCGAGAGCGGTCTCGCCGCGTGGGCCGGCCGGTGGCTCGTCGCCCGGGCAGTCCCCGAACGCTGGCGAAACGACCCCCGCCGGGCCTACGGCGCGCTGCTTCTCGCGCTCTGTCTGGGCGCGCTCGCGCTGGCGCTGTTGGTCCCCTCGACGATCGTGCGCGTGCTCGTGCTCGCGCCGGTGCTCTACGAGACGGGCGAACTGTTCGAGGACCGCGAGGCCAGGGTTGGTGTCTTCCTCGGCCCGCTCTTTGCCACCTTCTACGGCGCCTCGGGGATCTACACCGCCGCGCTCCCGAACGTCATCATCTCGGGGATCGCCGAATCGGTTGGCGACCTCGCGATCGGCTGGACCGAGTGGGCGATGGTGTTGTTTCCGGTCATGGGGCTCGCGCGCACCCTGCTGGTCGCGGGCGTCGTCTTCGCGCTGTATCGGCCCGCCGCCGACTCGGGCGTCGAGATCCCGGCCGGCGAACCCGACAGGGCGGGGACGAGCGAGAAACGCATGCTCGCGTTCCTGCTCGCGGGCACCCTCTTCTGGACGACCGACTTCCTCCACGGGCTGCATCCCGTCTTCGGTGCCGTCCTCGTCGTCGTCCTCGCCTTTCTTCCCACCGTCGGCGTCATCGAGTTCTCGCGGGCGGGCGAGCCCGACTACTCCATTCTGTTCTTCCTGGGGGGCGTCTTCGCCATCGGTGAGGGACTCTCGCGGACGGGATTTGCTGACCTCGCCGCCGAGGCGCTGTTCGAGGCGATCCCCACCGACGGATCGCTCGTCCTCGTGCTCGCGTTCGTCTTCGGGGCGACCATTCTCCTCAATCTCCTGATGGAGGGGCTGGCGGTCGCGAGCGTCCTCACCCCCGTGCTGGTCTCGTACGCCTCGGGTGCGGGTCTGCCGCTGGAGCCGGTGGTGATGACCGAGGCGCTCGCGCTGGGAACCTACTTCTTCCCGTATCAGTCGGCCGTACTCGTCGCGATCCTCGCTCAGGAGGGCGTCGAGGCAGGTGATCTGATCCGCGTCACCGTCGCTTGCTCGCTGGCGACGATTCTGCTCCTCTTGCCGATCCAGTTCGGGCTCTTCTCGGTGCTGTACTGATAGGGATCATCGTAGCAGTTCATAGCTCTTCGAGTGCGAATCGAACGACACCGGTATATCACGTCTGCCTGAGAGATCCGGTTGGCTACGATGGTCCCTCTGAACCCAAACGGGTTTGGTCGGCCGCACGTCAGGTTCGATATGGATCCGCGCATTCGCGAACACGCAGAGACCATCGTCGACCATTCGACGGACGTTCAGGACGGTGACGACGTCATCGTTAGCGCCCCGCCCGTCGCGAGCGATCTCGTCGTCGCGCTCCACGAGGTGCTCGGCGATCGGGGTGCGAACCCGGTCTCGCTGTCCGCCGACGAGCGTGCCCAGCGGGCCTTTCTGCGTTCCTCGGCGGAGTTCGAAACGCCGAGCCACGAGCAGGCCCTGATGGACGAGACCGACGTGTTCATCCATCTCCGTGCCAACGAGAACGCCACCGAGACCAGCGACGTCGACCCCGAGGTCACGGCCGCCTACTCCGTCGCCCAACAGCCCATCCGCGAGGAACGACTCTCGAAGCGCTGGTGTCTCACGCAGTTCCCCGCGCCCGCGAACGCCCAGCTGGCGGGCATGAGCACCGAGGCCTACGAGAACTTCGTCTGGGACGCGATCAACAAGGACTGGGACGAACAACGGGCGTTCCAGGCACGGATGGTCGAGATCCTCGACCCCGCGGAGGAAGTCCGGATCGTCTCGGGCGAGCACACCGATGTAACGATGAGCGTCGCGGGTAACACCACGCTGAACGACTACGGCGAGAAGAATTTACCCGGGGGTGAGGTATTCACCGCACCCGTACCCGACAGCGTCGAGGGCTTGGTCTTCTTCGACAAACCGCTGTACCATCAGGGCCGCGAGATCACCGAGGTCGCCCTGGAGTTCGAGGACGGCGAGGTCGTCGAACATTCGGCCGGACAGAACGAGGACCTCCTCACTGAAGTGCTGAACACCGACGACGGCGCACGCAGACTCGGCGAGCTCGGCATCGGGATGAACCGCGACATCGACCGGTTCACGTACAACATGCTGTTCGACGAGAAGATGGGCGACACCGTTCACATGGCC
>NZ_RDQG01000095.1 GCF_003697815.1 Halalkalicoccus subterraneus
TGTCGACTCGCTGACTGCACACTTCCGCGCGGAGTACGTGGGCCGTGGTCAGCTCGCAGAACGCCAGCAGAAGCTCAACAAACACCTCCACGACCTCTCGCGGATCGCCGACCTCTACAACACCGCGATCCTCGTGACCAATCAGGTCGCCTCGAATCCCGATTCCTTCTTCGGCGACCCGACCCAGCCTATTGGTGGCAATATCCTCGGCCACAAATCCACCTTCCGGATGTATCTGCGCAAATCGAAGGGCAACAAGCGGATCGTTCGCCTCGTGGACGCGCCGAACCTCCCTGACGGCGAGTCGGTCATGCGCGTCGAAGGTGCGGGTCTGAAGCCCGAATAGTCCCTTCTCTCCGGTTCCTTTGTGGCCGTCGACGGGTATGTGTGTCCACAGTCCTTCCTATCGAGTATGACCCACGAGATCACCCTCGAATGGCCCGACGACCGCGTCGAAACCTTTTCAGCCGAGGAAGACGAGACGGTCCTCGAAGCCGCCGCTCGCGGGGGAATCCGTCTTCCCTACGACTGTCGTAGCGGGACCTGTGCCGAATGTGTCGGGCAGGTCTTGGAGGGGAGTATCGAACACCGCAGGATGCCACGTGCGCTCGAAGAGTCGGACAGAAGGGATGGCTACGCACTGCTGTGTATCGCGGTTCCACGGGAGGACTGTCGGATCCGTACGGGATCGCGACTCACGGCCGAACTCGGGTCGAGCCCGTGGAGTTAGTCCTCGGTCGTGGTTCTGTCGATCTCCTTTTCACCTTTGTAGATATCCGCGCCGTCCTGTACTACCTTCTCGGCGAGCACCGCACACTTGATGCGCATCGGGCTGAGTTCGATACCGAGCATCTCGGCGATGTCGTCCCGATCCATCTCGGCGAGTTCGTCCATGCTCATGCCGGGTAGCTCCTGGGTGAGCAGGCTCGCGCTAGCCTGACTGATCGCACAGCCGTCACCCGAAAACGCGACGTACTCGATGGTTTCGTCGTCGTCTTCGAGGTTGACGTCGACCCGGATCTCGTCGCCACACATCGGGTTCTCCCCGACGTGTGAGAAGGTCGGCTCCTCGAGTTCGCCGTAGTTCCGGGGGTTCTTGTAGTGATCGAGGATCTGCTCGCGATACATATCTGATCCCATGCTCATAGTGAAATCGAGTACGGGAGTGGCCGGCAAAAGGGTTCCGCAGGGCTATCTGAGTGCGTACAGCGCACCGTCGGTACTACCGATGTAGAGACTCTCGCCGACTACGGTCGGCGAGGAGAAGACCACTTCGCCGATCGAGACGCCCCACTGGTTGGTCCCCTCGGCGGCGTCGAGCGCGTAGACGTTGCCGGCGCGGTTCGCGACGTAGACGCGGTCGCCGGCGACCGTCGGCGAGGACCACACCTCACCGCCGGTCTGGAAACGCCACCGTTGCTCGCCCGTGTCGGCCGCGAGCGCGTAGACGTTCCCGTCGATGTTCGCCGCGTAGACGGTTTCGCCGTCGGTGGCCGGTCCGGACCCGGTCCAGTCACCCGTTTCGACCGACCAGAGCTCCTC
>NZ_RDQG01000096.1 GCF_003697815.1 Halalkalicoccus subterraneus
GAGGGGCATGTTCTGGTAGTGCTCGAGGGCGCGCAGTCGGCGGTCGAGCATCCAGTCGGGTTCGTCTTTGTCGTCGCTGATGAGGCGGACGACCTCTTCGGTGAGGCCCTTGCCGGAGCGAAGCGCGCTTCGCTCCTCGTTTTTGTGGTCGAAGCGCTCCTGGTTCTTGGTGAGTTCTTCTGAGCTCATTGGTTGGTGTTAATGGTGGTTGTCGTACGGTTCAGGCCGTCTGGTAGACGTCCTCTCGGATCCAGTCGTACCCCTTGTCCTCGAGCTTCTCGGCGAGCGAGGCGTCGCCGCTCTTTGCGATCTGGCCGTCGAGCATCACGTGGACGTGGTCGGGCTCGACGTAGTCGAGGATCCGCTGGTAGTGGGTGATCTGGAGGATCCCGGTACCCTGCTCGTCGCGCAGCGCGTTGATCCCCTTCGAGACGTCCTGCAGGCGGTCGATGTCGAGCCCCGAGTCGATCTCGTCGAGCACGGCGATCGAGGGTTCCAAGAGAGCGGCCTGCAGCACCTCGTTCTGTTTCTTCTCCCCGCCCGAGAAGCCGGCGTTGAGGTACCGACGCGCGAACTTCTCGTCCATATCGAGCATCTCCATCTTTTCGCTGAGGAGCTGCTGGAACTCGGCGACGTCGATCTCGCCCTCCTCGACGTCGCCCTCCATCGGGCTGGTGTCGAAACCGGTGTCCTCGGACTCGGTGCGTTCCGGCTCCTCGCTCTCCTCGTCCTCGAACAGCTCCTTGCGACCCTCGAACTTGGCGTTGACCGCCGTTCGAAGGAAGTTCGACATCGTGACCCCTTCGATCTCGGCGGGGTATTGGAAACCGAGGAACACGCCCAGCGCGGCGCGCTCGTTGGGTTCGAGTTCGAGCAGGTTCCACGTTCGTTTGTCCTCGGGGATCTTGAAGTCCTCGCCGAAGTCGCCCTCCTCGAGGTGGATCAGCACCTCACCCTCAGTGACCTCGTAAGCCGGGTGGCCCGCGATGACCTTCGCTGTCGTGGACTTCCCGCTCCCGTTGGGTCCCATCAGTGCGTGGATCTCGCCCGAATGAACCTCGAGGTTCACACCGTTCAGGATCGTCTCTACCTCGTCGTCGTCCGCCACTTCCGCGTGTAGGTTTTTCAGTTCAAGTGTTGCCATAGTGGCTCCTCAATCGGCTAGACGGAGGGTCGTCGTGTCCATAATGGTTTCGTCTTCCCCCGAATCGGTTTTCGAATCGGTAACTTTCCTTCATATATCCATAACACAGCCGCTATACGAAGCTGCTGAGCCCCGTCTGCTGTTGGCCCGACTTCACCTCGTCCCACGAGATATCGAGCGCGGTGAGCACCCGCGAGATCGGTTTCTGGAGGGTCTTTTCGAGCATCGCGTCCCTATCGACCTCGAACTCCTCGGGAACCTGATCGGCGTACTCGAAACAGATCACGTCGGGGTTGCGCTTGAACTCGCGATACAGCGCGTTTCGCTGCGGGTCGAGACCCCGCTCTTCTTCGATGCCCCGGAAGAACTTCGGGTGGACCTTCTTGATGTAGACCAGTTTCGGCTTGCTTCCGCGATTGAAGTTCGTCCCCAACAGCAGGTTCGCGTACTTCGCGCCCCGGACTTGAGCGGTGTCGGTGTCGTAGTTGTCCAGTCGCTTCCCGATCCCGCCGGGGACCGCGATCCGGTCGAGGTCGATCTCGCCCGCCTGGAAGTCGGTAACGACGTCGTGGACGTAGCTCTTTACCTCCGCGAGGTCCTCCCCGAGGACGATCATCTCGATGACGTCCTTCTGAACCTCCTTGGTGATGGGCGCGATGTCCGAGCGTTTGTACTCGAAGCCCGTGATGTCGATGTCGTCGACGTCCTTGCCCTCCTTCCAGATGATGTGGCCCGCATACCGCTTTTTC
>NZ_RDQG01000097.1 GCF_003697815.1 Halalkalicoccus subterraneus
CGCCGTCATCGTCCCGCCCATCAGAATGAGTTCGACCTTCTCGACCGGATGGCCGATCTCTCTGAGCTGTGCGAGCCGCAGCGTGACCTGCCCGTACGGATCGTAGTCGTTCTGCTCGCCACGGGCGGCGGCGGGCTCGTGCCCGGTATAGCTCTGGGCGCTGTCGAACTCCGAGGCGGGCCCGCCGGGACAGTAGAGACACTTCCCGTGGGGACACATATGCGGCGAGGTCATGATCGCCACCGGCGAGACCCCCGAGGCGGTTCGGACGGGCTTCCTGCGGAGGACGGCCTCGGCCTCCTCGCGTCGGTCGTCGGGTGCCTTCGCGAGGATGTCGCCGTTCGTCGGCACTTTCGGCGAGGAGAACTCCGAACAGACCTCTAGCTTGGCTGATTCGACGTCCTCCCGCTCGATCTCACCCGAGAGGACGCGCTCGACTAACTCCTCACAGGTACGTTCGAAGGCCTCGGTTTCCGCTGGTTCGGCGTCGGTACTCATTCAGTTGTCGGATCCTCGGGGTTCTGTCGAATAAGGATGTCGGCCCTACACGAGGAGGTCGGTCACGACGTCGATCGTCGACTCGCGAACCCCCTCGCGCTCGCCGATCAAAAAGGAGACTCGACCGCGGCGGACCCCGGCGGTGAGCACACCGCCCTCGGGGACGCGTTCAGCGACCCGCTCGCCGAGTTCCCGGACGTCGAGCGCCTCGGTGCTGCGGAGCTGGAGGTCGGCTTCGTCAAGGCCGACGACGACCAGTCGGTCGTGGTCGGTGCGCAGATCGCGAAACAGCGCGTCGAGCAACAGCGCCGTCGGCGGGAAGTCGAAACGGTGCGTGAAGGCGTCGGTATCGAGCACGGCGACGGTCACGTCGCCCTCGCGGATCTCGACGTGCGGGCGTACCGTGTCGAGTTCGTCGTCGAGCTTCGCGCGGAACTGCTCGCTGACGTGCGAGGCGAGGCTCCTGACCTCCTCGTCGCCGGCAAACAGCAGGTCCGCGATGAGTTCGCGCTTGTCCTCGTAGGACTGGTAGTACGCCTCGAGCGCGACGGCCTCGCGCAGTTCGCGGGCGGTGTCGGCGTCGTAGCCCGCTTTGCGGGCGAGGTCGGCGTACGCTTCGGGGGCCTCCTCCCAGTAGCTCACTGCGGGGAGGTGGGCGATCTCCTCGCGGACATCGCCGACGCCGCAGGCGACGTTCGCGGCCAGCACGGTCGTCGTGACCTGCTCGCCCTCGGGTACGACGCCCTCGGCGAGGTCGCCGGTCTCGAAGCCGCCGTCCGAATCGATGACGAGCCGATCGACGTCGTAGACGTCGAGCAGCTCGATCCCGTCGCGTGATTCCTCGGTGCTACCCGTGTCGACGAGTACCACGAGCGGCAACTTCTCGTCGTGACGCGCGCGGTTGTCGAGCATTCGAGTGACGTCGTTGGTCGCCGCGCTCATGTCGTAGTCCTCGTCTTCGAGGGGCTGGCGGTCGAAGTAGTGGTACTCGGCGTCGTCCCGGTCGTGCTGGTCGCGGACCAGCGGCAGGACGGCACGTTCGATCGCCGCGCCCGCGACGTAGCCGTCTGCGGTCGCCGTGTGCCGGAGGACGATCGGCCGCGATTCGATGACGGCACGCCGAATCGTTCCGGCGGCGTCGGCGATCGCCTCGTCGAGATCCACGAGCGCGCCCGCGACGAGGGGTTCGACCTCGCCGGGATGGGCCTTCGATTCGAGCGCGTCGTCGAGGCGGGTGACGACGGCGTCGGCGTCGGCCTCGGCGAGCGGTTTGAGCGACTCCGTCTCGATCTGGACGCCACCGCGGCGGCGCTCGACCTCGCCGGTGAGTCGGATCAGGTCGCCGACCTCGACCTCGGGGTACGCGCGGACGCCCGCTTCCTTGAACGCCGCACACTCGGCGACGCCGGCCTCGTCGCGCACCTCGAAGATGGTCGGTCCGCCGGTCTGACGGACGTCAATGACCCGTCCTTCGATACGGACGCGCTCGCCGATCGAATCCTCCAGGGCGTCGACCGTCACGCGCTCGGGCGGGCCAGTCTCGATCGGTTCGGTCGTCGTCTGGGGCTCGACGCTTGCCGCCCCGCCGTTCGTCGACGTGTCGGCCTCGCTGTGGTCGGCCTTCGTTTGCGGTTCCGGCTCGGGTTCCTGTTCCGGTTCGGACTCGGGCTCCGGTTCCGACTCGGATTCGGGCTCAGGATCGGGTTCGCTCTCGGCTTCGTCCTCCTCGTCATCGAGGAGGCGGTCGCCGTCGGGGCCGTCGATCGCCTCGGCGCGGAACTCGCGGCGGGATTGGCGGATCGACCACGAGAGGTCGACGTTGCCGTTGTCCTGGACGCCGGTGACCTGTACGAAGACGGTGTCGCCCTGGTCCCAGTCGAGGCTTTCGAGGCGTTGGTCGAGCTCGCTTCGGTGAAGCAGACCCGTCACGGAGTCGCCGATGTCGACGAACACGCCGAAGTCCGCAAAGCCGTCGACGGTCCCCTCGTAGAACCGACCGGGCGTGAGCTGGTCGGCGTGGTTGCCCTCGAACCGGAAGACGACGTCCTCGTCGTGGAGGTTTACCCACTTCATCGTTCGACACCGGATTCGAGAGGCTGTGGTCGTGATACGGTACGTTCGTGGAGTGGGTCCCGCTGACCGGCGTCAGTCAGAGAGCCGCAGATGATACGCTGACCCATTTACAAGGCCAGAGTGGTCCCGCACTAAAACGGTTGTCGAAACGTCGCTCTCGATCATCCGAGAGCTACCCGCCCGCGGCGCCGTGCAGCAGCGTTTCTACGGCCTCGAACCCGCCGAATCCGATACCGAACACCGCGGCCGCCGGCAGGGCGGCCAGCACGAGCGCTCGCGGAAGCGAGACGGCGTGGACCTCGCCGATCCCGAGCCCGAACAACGCCGCACCGTAGCCCGTCGCGAGCGCCTGGACGACCGGGATCGGGACCCCGACGAAGACGCAGGGAGCCGTCGCGTAGCCGATCACCTGGACGGTCTCGCTGACTCCCGCCCGGTCGGGGGCGAACGGTACCAAGAGGAGCGTCTGGAGCGCCGCAGTGAGGTGTAAGACCAGCGGGGCGACGAGCGCGACGATCACCGAGAAGACGAGCGCGATCGAGAGGGCTCGCTGCTCGCCGAAGGTGGGGTAGGGCGTACCGACGACGGTCTCGCCGGCAAGAGCTACCCGCAAGAGCGAGGCGACAGAAACCACACAGACGGCGAAGACCAGCCCGGGCGCCTGATCGCCGGGCGCGATACCGGCGCGGTAGAACCGCCGCGGGCGAACCAGCACTTCGACCCACGCGCGAGCGATGCCGCGGGGACCGCGTTCGCGCCCGCCGGTCGGGTTCTCGACCCACTGTGTCACGCTCGAACTACTCGCCGCGCAGGGTATGACAGTTGCGACATCGCGCCTCGTAGGACTCCTCGGCCCCGACGAGGATGGTTGGGTCGTCGACGTGGGCCGGCTCGCCCCCGACCAGACGCTGGGTTCTGCTCGCTGGTTCGCCACAGACCGAACAGATCGCCTGGAGCTTATCGACGTATTCGGCGAGTGCGAGCAGTTGGGGCAACGGCTCGAAGGGCTCGCCGCGGAACGTCTGATCGGTGCCCGAGACGATTACCCGACGGCCGTCGCTCGCCAGTCCCTCGCAGACGCCGATCAACTCCTGGGGGAAGAAGTTCGCCTCGTCGATCGCGACGACCTGCTCGCCGTTCAGGTACTCGGGAATCCCGGCGACGCCGTCCTCGGGATCGACGACGTGGGCGTCCCACTGGCGACCGTTGTGCGAACCGACCGTGGCCTCGCCGTAGCGGTCGTCCGTGGCGGGTTTGAAGACGGCGACCGCCTGGCCCGCGATCTCCGCGCGGCGAAGCCGCCTGAGGAGTTCCTCGGTCTTGCCGGCGAACATACAGCCGGCGATCACCTCGACCCACCCGCTTCGAGTTATCGCGTGCACGACGCTACGGGGTCGGGCAGCGAGTAAAACGGTTTTCCATTCTCCCGGCTCAGCCGTCGGCCACACCCACGTTCTGCTCGCTCTCGAAGCAGTCGGGGTCCGGTTCGATGGTCACGTACTGCACCGCCCGATCGCCGAGAACGCACACCCGTTCTGCGGTCTACTCCTCGACGAACCCTCCGTCATCGAACGCGCTGTGTGATCGGGGGACCGCCGCCTGATGTGGAACCACCCACACGTCGAGCGCCCGGTACACGGACCGGAGGTGTTCGAACGCGGTGAAAGGTTACCGTCTGAGCCGCACCCGATCGCCCTCGACCTCGACCAGCCCATCGGATTCGAGGTCCGCGAGCAACTCTCGAAGCCATTCTTCGCCGTGCTCCCCGCCGTAGTCGACCCGCACGCGGGGGCCGAGTTCGTCGAGCGGGAGCTCCTCGTACCCCTTCAGCACCCGAATCGCCCGTCCCCGCTTCTGTCGGCGCGATCCCTCGAATTCAGGCTGAGTCGGCACGTCCGGCGCGGTGAAGTCGCCGGTCGCGTAGGCCGAACACCACTCTCGAAAGGGACAGCCCGCCTCGTCACACCGCGGCGTCTTCGTGCAGGCCACCCCGCCGAGTTCCATGATCGCGTTGTTCCAGACGCACGATTCGCCCGCAGGCATGAGCTCGCGCGCTACGTCCTCGAACGCGGAATCGTCGTCGGGCACGTCGAACGCACGGTAGAGCACGCGCTTGACGTTCGTATCGACCACCGCGTCGCCGTTGTCGAACGCGAAACTCGCCACCGCGTTTCCGGTGTAGGGGCCCACCCCCTGGAGTTTCTGAAGTTCGTCGGGCTCCTCGGGAAACTCCCCGTCGAACTCCTCGACCACCTGCCGGGCGGCCTCGTGGAGGTACTTCGCGCGGTTGTTGTACCCGAGCCGGTGGTCGGTCCAGAAACCCACGACCGCCGACCGGTCGGCCGCCGCAAGCGCCTCGGGGTCGGGCCAGCGTTCGAGGAACTCGCTCCAAGCCTCCTCGACGCGGCCCAACTGGGTTTGCTGGCTCATCACCTCGCTGACGAGGATCGCATAGGGGTCGTCGGTCCGGCGCCACGGGAACTCACGGTGATCCGTCTCGTACCACTC
>NZ_RDQG01000098.1 GCF_003697815.1 Halalkalicoccus subterraneus
CGCGTGGATCAACGCCGAGACGGGCGTCGGGCCTTCCATCGCGTCGGGCAACCAGGTGTGAAGCGGGAACTGCGCGGACTTGCCGATGACTCCCCCGAGAACGAGCAGTCCGAGGATCGTGATCCACGTCTCGGCGGGGAATCCAAACAGCGTTTCGCCGCCCTCGATGGCCTCCTGTGCCAGTTGCGGGAACGCGCCCTCGCCGGCGAACTGCGCGGTACCGAACGTCGTGAGGATCCCGACGACGCCGATCAGGAAGAAGTAGTCGCCGAAGCGTGTCACGAGGAACGCCTTCTTCGCGGCGCTCGACGGGGCATCCTCGCGGAACCAGAACCCGATCAGCAGGAACGAGCACAGTCCCACGAGCTCGAAGAACATGAACGCCATCAGCAGGTTGTCCGCGAAGACGAAGGAGAGCATGCTGAACGTGAACAGTCCGAGGCCGGCGTAGTACCGGGGAAGCCCGGTTTCACCCTCGTCGTTCATATACCCGAGACTGAACAGGTGGACGAGAAGCGCGATCAGCGAGACGATGACGAGCATCATCGTCGAGAGGGGATCGAGTAGGAGGCCGAACGAGAGCGAGATCGTCTCCTCGCCGAGCCCGGTAATCCACGTATAGAGCGTCTCATCGTAGGTTTCACCGCCCGCGACCCGGAGCATGGCCCAGATCGAAAGCAGGAGCGAACCGCCCGTGGCGACTATGCCGACGAGGCCGCCCTTCTTCGGGAGGTACTCGCCCGCGACGAGCGCGATAACGAACGACGCGAGCGGGAACAGTGCGATCAGGGGAGCGTATTCGAATGCCATCTTCTTACCACCTCATCGTCGCCGCTTCGGTTACGTCGATCCCGCGGAAGTTACGATAGAGAACGAGGATGATCCCGATCCCGACCGCGACCTCCGCGGCGGCGAGCGCCATCACGAACAGCGCGAACGTCTGTCCGGTCAGGTTGCCCCACTGCAGCGAGAAGGCGACGAAATTGATGTTCGCTGCGTTGAGCATGAGTTCGACGCTGATCAGAAACATCAGCGCGTTGCGGCGCGTCAGAACGCCGAACAAGCCGATACAGAACACGCCCGCCGAGAGGACGAGATACCACTCCACGGGCACCAGAAGCTGTGTCGGAAGGAGGTCGAACATTCAGTCCTCACCTCCCTCGAAGCCACCGCGTTCGGGGACGAGCCCCTCAGGTGGTTCCTCCTCCTCCTTTCGTCCGAGCATCACCGCGCCGTCGAGCGCCGCGTCGAGCACGATCGAGATCGCGAAGAAGGCGGCGATGAACCCTTCTGCGGGCACGCCACCGGCCTCGATGTTGAACAGCGCGTAGCCGATATTGGCGGTGATGTTCGCGTCGGCCGGAAACCCCTGCGGGGCAGGGAACGACGAGGTGAGGAAGACGAACGCGAAGACACAGAAGAGTGCGATCGCCGCAAGCCCCGGCGCGAGATGACTGCCGAGTCTGAGCTCGGGTTTAGTCGGCATTACTCGCCTCCGAGTCGGTCGGTCCCATACCCTGTGTACCGCGCTGTGCCTCCGCGGTCTCGTCGTGGGTCAACATCACGGCGAACGTGATCAGGATGAGTACCCCGCCGATGTAGACGAGGATCTGCACCGCCGCGAGGAACTCGGCGTGCAGCGTCACGTAGTGGATCGCGACGCTCGAAAGCGCCACTGCGAGCAGGAGCGAGGCGTGCCAGACGTCCCTAACGAGGACGACGCCGAGACTGCTCGCAAGTGTCACCCCCGCAAACAGCGCGAACGTCGCTGTCTCTAGTACCATTAGTTGAACTCTCATGCGCCCGCCCTTTGAAGATTTCGAGATTGGCGTGACACGTACGGATTTTCGCGTCGATACCGGTCGCTGATTGTCGCTATAACTGGGGGCGAAAAACGGACCAGAGCTACTGGTAATCGACTTCGCCCTCGCCCTCGCCGATCCACGCGCCGCGGTCGGGCTCGCGCGACTCGAGCGGGTCGATGTCCTTGTACCAGGGAACGTTTCCGAGCTGTTCCTTGTTGTAGACCAGGTCGTCCTTCGTATCGCCGGTGAACTCGAAGTTCTGAGTCAGCAGGATCGCGTCGACGGGGCAGACCTCCTCGCACAGCCGGCAGTAGATGCACTGGCCGATGTGGAGGTTGTACTGCTCGCCGTTTCGCTGTTCGTCCTGAACGATCTGAATCGTGTCGTTCGGACAGACGTTCTCGCACTGGCGACACCAGATACAGCGCTCCTGGCTGAACTTGTGAACCCCGCGGAACCGCGGGCTCACTTCCGGTGCGGTCTCGGGGTACTCGACGGTGAACGTGTTGCCGTCGAGTGCGTGTTTCATTGTCGTTGCCATCGATTTGAACAGTCCGATCATGCGATGAACACCCCCACGATGATGGCCGTGAGAACCAGGTTGGCAAAGGAGAGTACCAACATTCCCTTCCAACCGATCTCAATCAGCTGGTCGATCCGAACCCGCGGGAGCGCCGAGCGCGCCCACTGGGTGAACAGGAAGATCGCCCAGATCTTGATGACGAACCAGACGATTCCCGGCAGAACGGGGCCTGCAGGGCCGCCGAGGAAGATCGTCGTGACGATCGCACCACCGAGGAAGATGTGCAGGAACTCCCCGAGGTAGATCAACACGAAGTACACGCTCGAATACTCGGTCTGATACCCCGCAACGATCTCGGTAGGTGCCTCGGGCACGTCGAAGGGGTTGCGGCCCACTTCCGCCAGGTTCGCGATCATGAAGAGCACGAACGCGAACGGGTTGACGAAGGCGTACCACGAGGGGATGCCGACGCCCGCGACCGTTGCGAGCGGTTCGGCCTGTGCGGCGACGATTTCCGACATCTGGAGCGTGCCCGCGAAGAGCACGACCGAGGCGGCCGTGACGATCAGCGGGATCTCATAGGCGATGTTCTGGGCGACCGCTCGCAGCCCGCCGAGCATCGAGTACTTGTTGTTCGAGGCGTAGCCCGCGGTCGCAAGTCCCAACGACGCGATCGAGGCGATCGCGAAGACGAGTACGAGACCCGTTTCGGGATCAGCCAAGTGGATACCGCTTCCCATCGGGATCACGGCAAATCCGAGCATCGCCGAGGAGGCGATGATCAGCGGCGCGAGGTCGTAGGCGGGCCGGTCGGCCCCATCAGGGATGATCAGCTCCTTTGCGAGCAGCTGGACCGACGCCGCGGGGATGATCAGGATGCCGGCGGGTCCATGACGGTTGACCGCGATCCGGTCGGTGAACGCGGCCGTGATCTTCCGTTTGGCCCACGGGCCGGCGACCCCGCTCATCGCAAGCATGATGTTGGCGATGAGGAACGCCGCGAGGAACGCCGCGACGAACTCTCCGAGGGCGCCGAACCCGTCGAGGCCGGTCAGGTCCGCGATCCTATCGGGGAGGACGACGTCCTGCAGTGGCAGGACCATTCAGCGATCCACCTCCCCGAGGATGATGTCCAGACTGCCAAGCGAGGCGACCAGGTCGGCGACGTACTCGCCCTCAGCCATCTCCGGCAGCGCGTGCAGGTTCGAGAAACACGGGCTTCGGATCTTGAATCGGGCGGGTTTGTCGGTTCCGTCCGAACGCATGTAGATCCCGACCTCACCTTTCGCGCCCTCGACGGCACGATAGATCTCGGCGTCGGGGTCCGGTCGCAGCGTCCGGGGAACGTTGGCCTGAATCTCGCGGTCGTCCTCGGGCCAGTCCTCGAGCAGATCGATACACTGCTCGATGATTCGTGCGGATTGCTCGACCTCACGCATACGCACGAGCAGGCGTGAGTAGTTGTCGCCGGCGTCCTCGGTGACGACGTCCCAGTCGAGTTCCGGGTAGTACCCATAGGGATCGTCCCGTCGCAGGTCGTAGTCGATCCCCGACGCACGTGCGACGGGACCCGTACAGCCGTACTGTTTCGCGGTCTCGGGGTCGAGCACGCCCGTATCGACCGTCCGCTTCTGGAAGATCTCGTTCGACGTGATCAGGTCGTGGTACTCCTGGGTCGCGACCGGGAGTTCCTCGAGGAAGTCCCTGATCTTCTCGAAGAACTCCTCGCGAGGTTCGGGCAGGTCCCAGACGACCCCGCCGACGCGGAAGTAGTTGAGCATCATCCGCTGGCCGGTCAGGTCCTCGAGGATGTCCTGTACCTTCTCGCGGTCGCGAATCGCGTACATGAAGATCGCGGTGAAGTCCCCGTAGATGTCGAGACAGAACGTCCCGAGCGCGAGGAAATGACCCATCATCCGGCCGAATTCCGCAGACATCGTCCGGAGTATCTGTGCGTACTCCGGCACCTCGATATCCGCCATGTCCTCGATGGTTCGAGCGTACGCGTACTCGTTGGTCGGCTGTGCGGAGTAGTCCCATCGGTCCGGGTACGGCATGATCTGGTGGCGGTACGTGCCGTTCTGGGCCATCTGTTCCTCACACCGATGCAGGTAGCCGATGTCGGGATCGACGTCGACGACCTGTTCGCCGTCGAGCACGGTCTTGAGGTGGAGCACACCGTGGGTCGCCGGGTGGTGGGGACCGATGTTGAGGAACATCGTGTCCG
>NZ_RDQG01000099.1:0-9994 GCF_003697815.1 Halalkalicoccus subterraneus
CGGGAGATTTTCGACATGGATCATCGGCAATCTTCCGCTTCAATTCCTTTGAACTAACGGACGAATCCGACGCCGTCTAGTGATTCACCAGAGCCGGGGATATCATATCCTGCAATCTCCGTTGGTTCTCGAGGTTCACGAAACAGACCGTACACTGGAGGATAGAGACGAAGCGATTCGTTGATTACAGCGTCCGTATACTCAAGGTCCTCGAGTGCCTCGATATCTGGCTGTTCATCGCCAAGAATATCTTCGCACTCTCGATAGACCTGATCAGCGACTGTCGGATGCTGCGCTAAGAGATACAGTGTATAGGTAAGTGCAAGTGCAGCGGTATCCCGGCCCCCGAGTACAAGCCCCTTGAGGTTATCTCGAATCGTCGCAATATCCATCACATCACCGCCCTCACGCTGACGGATTTGGACGAACTTCGTTAGTAGATCGTTCTTACCGGCAGTGGCTGAAGATCCCTGTAATGCTTCCTCTCGCTCTCTAATTAGGTGCTCAAGTTCGCGATCGAATGCTTCAATCGCATTGTCAAATTGCCGATTTGTTGGAGTCGGCAACCAATCTGGAAGGTAGAAGTTGATCGAAGATCCATCCGTTTTGTCAGCGATTGCTTCGCCAGCTTCTCGAATCGGTCCATCGCGATTCCGAATATCCTCTCCGAAAAGTGTCTGTCCGAGAATTGCAAGTGAGAGTCGAGTCATCTCCTTGTCGATGGCAACTGTCTCCTCCGGAGCCCAGTTCTGGATATGATCTTCTGTATAGGATGCCATCGTATCAACGTAGGTTGCGACCTGTTCACGCTGGAACGCTGGCTGCATCATCTCCCGTCGTTCGTGCCACTGATCACCAGAAGAAAGGAGGAGACTATTCGAACCAGTAATCGGCTTGAAAATCTCTTCTTGGATCGACCCCTTGCCATAACGCTCGAAATCATCGACGAGTACTCGATCGAAGTAGGATGGATGAAAGAGGAGATAGTGAGGGCCTTTATTCGTCTCAATTTTCACCAAGTCACCGTATTCATCGTTCCACTCTGGGAAGATCTCGAACGGATCTCGATATAGCTCAAGAAGATTTCGGACACCAATAGGAGCACTAAGACCCGGTGGTTGATCGGATCCCATCATTGGATGAAAGGACGACTATGCGGTTATATGTCTCGCTTGCAGTCAAATCGATAGACTGCAGTGTCAGACCACTCTTAAAATTGACAAAACAACGACAGAGCGTAATTCTTTGGTGGATTCCTTTTGAAGAGAGATTCGATGAAGCCGGACTCCTACGAGAATATTTCAAAGTTGGTCTCATCAAGAAGCCGTATTGAACTGTTGCGCACTCTTTCTACTGGACCTGCCCGAAAACATGAGTTACAAGACCAGTGTGATTTCACTCGCTCAACCATCCATCGTTCACTACAGGCGATGGACAAAGCAGGATGGGTTGAAGAACAGAGCACACGCGAATTCGAACTCACACTGACGGGAGAACTACTTATTAGTCATTACGACACCTTTGAGGAGAATATCGAACAAGTTACAGAGAAAAAGGAGCTATTTGATCAACTTCAAGATGATGACGTCTCAATACCGGTTGAGGTACTTGAATCCTCAACACTAGCAACGGCAACAGAGCACGATCCACATGCAGTTCTGAACGATTTTATTGAAGCTAGCATGCTCGAAGTAGATACCCTTCGAGGAATGCTCCCGATAGTAAGCCCAGTAATGAATACGCATGCAGCGCGAATGCTAGAGGAAGGAACGGAAGTTGAGCTCATTATTGACCCAACAGTTTTGGAAAATATCGCAACAAAATATAACGACGATTATATGCGTGGGATCAAAGCAGACAATTTCCGATTGTTGATCCACCCGGAACCAATCGATGTGGGGATTGCGATGTTCGGAGACTTGCATGCGATGTTTGGTGCCCACGGTTCGGAGGGCCATCTAAGTGCAGCGCTAACTGGGGATACGATTGAATTTTTCGACTGGGTAGAACAGATGTATAATCAGTATCGTGATAATGCAGTTCCTGTCTCTAACTTTATGAACGAGCCATCCGCGTAGTAGTGCTGTTTTTGTGTTTATCGTAACTAGGTTAACAGGATGTTGCAACCCCTCCTACACTGTGTCACGGAATGCAACTATATCCCTGGGGCCACTCGATTCAGATGTACATGACTGAGGGCAAATCGACATACGACTTCGGGAAGTTCCGAGTCCGTCGATGGCCTATTCCACTCCGCAGATAGGGGACCGCTCACAACCCAAGTTCCACGTTGAATGTGAGCAGTCCCTTATCACAGCGGAGAGCGCCGATGGCTGCCTGGTCCTGTACAGACCACCCAAGGCAACCTAGTATGACGCCATCAAAACCACGGTACCCTGAGGATAAATGCTTTCTCACGGTATCAGCGGACCATATAGCACAGCCTGCAAACCACCTGATCAGGGAGGTGACGGCCTAATGCAGATTGAGATCGATACCAGTCTTACCCAACTGTTCGCCGGCACTCGTCTCCCATCAGAGTCGATATGCACTCACTGCAATCACTTGTTCGATGCCGACGATCGCTGCATCCTGCATGCGATCCGGCCAGAAGACGCATCGACCTACAGGCTCAAAGAGATCTTCTGTTCTGATTGTACCCCCGAGAAGATCACCCCGATTTCCGGACGCAGTGAGTACCTCCTTGCGACCCGCCTCACGACAACAGCACACTCGAACGACAAGGCGCTTATCCTCTCGGACATCCACACGATCCAAACAAGCCCACCAAGCGAAGGATCAGCCATCACTGACGGGCCAGTAGCACTCATTCCTACTGCTGAGCTCCCAAACCTCTCACACACGACCTACCATATCGAGCGCGACGACGAGCAGCGAACACCACTGTGCAATTGTTCGGCCGACACGGAGTACACGCGCGTTGCGTTCGCCGATCTCGAAACACCGAGCGCACACTGCTGTCAGACCTGCCGTAGTGTCTCTCAAAACGACCACTGCTCGCTAAGAGGGGACCACCACCACGTCCAGACCGAGACTGCTGATTCACCTCCCGACCCGGCAATCGGTGAGCTCCAGCGAGCCAGACGTTCAGCAACAGGAACGAGCGCTCACGTCCAGCAGGAGTAGTCCACACGAGAATGTGTGGCCACTCCGATAGCGCCAGCGCTCGCTGTCGACCGAGCGGTTCGCTGCTCGTCAGCGAGCCCTCAGTGACGAGCTACGCGTCCGTACCGTTCTCTAGCCACGAGGCAGGCCCGATCGTCTCACCAGTACTCTATTTCCAATGACCGACGCTACCACAACCAAAAGCACCGCCACCAACCAGCCCACGATGGCCAACGAGCCAACACTCGACACAGTCTGTGACCGTCTCGAGGCGCTCACTGATCGCGTCGAGGAACTTGAAACCCAACTCGAACACAAAGACGAACGGATTGAGGAGCTCGAAGACACCGTTCAACACCAAGACGCATTCCTCGACGCCGTTCGTCGGAGAGCCGGTGAGACCCGCGAGATGGTGACGGAACTTCAGTCGCGTGAACTCGAGAAAAACGCCCATCTCCAGTGGAAGAACGTCGAACCGAATATCGATACTCTTGACATCGAGATTGATCACCTCGAGCAATTCACCAAAGACGATGGCAATAGATACGCCCGCATTCTTGGCGGCGACGACCCACTCGATCGCGGCGGCGAACCAGCACTCACGCCGGGCGATCTTCTCCCAATCCAGCAGCTCGCACGAATGGATGATGATATGCTTCACTCGGCCGCCTCTTCAAAACCCATCCGACTCGCAGCGGAAGTCTGGCAGGATCACGAGCAAAACCAGAGCAGGCTCTGGAATCAGGGCTGTAGTGGCGTTCGCGAGTACATCGATGCCGGCGAACTCGCCCAGTGGCTTCGCCACAATGAACCGGGCGTGAGCAAGGAGTACAGCCAGAAACTCGCCAGTCGAACGATCGACGCACTCATCGATCTCACGAAAAGCCGGCTCTATGTCAAACAGAAGAGCCGCCAGAAGGACGGACTCTCCTATAAGGAACAGCGCGTCGTGCTTCCTGAAGAGTCCGAGATTCCCGGTGAGACCACACTCGAGGCGGACTCTCCGGAGACAGCTGACGTCGGTGGGGAATGATGTCCCCGGGCCCTAATTCCCGCGAGAGCGGGTTAGACCTCTAACAGAAACTCGCCCATTCCCCACGCAAGCGGTTGTTCATACAGTACGATTACTAGTAGGTACGTCTCGTGAACGGCTGGTGACGGCTCTAGCCACGGACCTCCCTGAGAGGTACCACTCTCGACAACGGTTGTCCACGGAAACCTGGTAGTCAGCTCTCATCAGCTTCCTCGGCGCTGTGATCGCTATTGGGGGACCGACATCAATCCTAGAACTGGGTCACTCAACGTACTCTCGCAACTGAGCAACAGCCTGGTCGACGATCTCATCGGTGAGTCTTCCGTGCCAATCGGTGATCCACTCGGTCTTTACTGAATTTACTGACCACGGCATTATCGAACTCGATTTAGGAGCGCCCCCCTCTTGCCAGTGTTCATCCATGAGTACGATTCGTTCATCATGCCACGTTCGCGTCGTCAGTGAAAGAGTGATATACTGTTCACCATGAAACGGTGTTTCTGCTCGATTGATAAGCAGAAACGGGCGGCCAGTCGTGCGCTCATCGTTGAATGGGTCAGCTGCGAGCACAACGTCTCCGCGTTCCATACTCATTCGGATGGGTCTTCAGCAGCGTGTTCACGCCAGTCGCCGAGATTCTCCGCACCGAACCGCTCATCCAGATCCGTTATCGTCCGATGGAATCGGAATGCGTCGTGGACTCGTTGCTCATCACCGATCGCCCAGTAGTCGCCCTTATGCTGAACAAGCTCCCGATCCTGCAGCCGACGCAGAACAGTACCGATCGAACTCTTCTTGATACTGGCCCCTTCTGCAATCTCGGAGGGAGTGAAGGCCTTGTCGTTGTGTCGATAGAGGAATCGAACAACCTTTTCAGCGTTCGTTACCTCGGTTAGCTCTTCACTGTTTCCTTCAGTGAACGTTTCAATATCGATTGGCATGTCTGTCAGTAGTGTCTCTACTGTCATAAGCTCTTGCTCGTCATCAAGTCACCGAAGTCACTACTACAGATTGCAGCATAGGCTCTGGAGATCTCTCGTTTCCTTAGTAGGTGCCAGTAATTCGATTTAATTTTAATGAACTACTCAACGTACCCACTGTGTCTTTTCAAACCAATCAGGATGTCTCATGCGTCGCCTGTATCCAATCTTTGATGAGTTCGTTTACGTTGTAGAAGATAATTCCTACTGTAAGTACCGTTGTTGTGAGTGAAACAATGAATCCTGGAGCACCGCCAATGGTAGTACCAACTAAACCACCAACGATTCCAACGATCATTAGTTCAACCCATGTTATCAAGATCCGTGAGCTGAGACGGGGCGTTGACGCATCGCTACTAACCAGAGTACTATTCTCGTCAATCGAATCGTTGTTTTCATTCATTGGTATGACTCATCTGCCTCTATTGGACCACTGAAGACCGAGTAAAGGACGCCAAAGTAAAGGAAGATCAACGGCAACAAGAGCGCAGCTCCAATTGACATGATATTCAGCGGCAACGGTGAAACAATAGCTGTCTCCACAGTTAATCCTCTAACACGGTCAATAGCCGGATACATCAACCCGGCAACGGTACTAATCAGCGTGAACACGAGCCCTGCACCGGCAATAAACGCCACATAGTAGCGATCGGAGCGTGTTGCTACCGCATAGATTCCAGTAAGGACGAGGTTCACTACGACAAGGCCCACAACTAAGGGCGACAGCAAGGCTGAGCGTAATTCAGGGGCGGTAAGATACACGGCACTCAGCGTCAGTACGACTAGTATGAAATAGAGTACAAGCGCTCGATAGCCATCCGCTCGGAATTCGTCTCGCAACTCATTACGCGTCTTTAATCGGAGGAATGCGACGCCGTCAACGACAGTTAGTGCAACGACCGTCAGACCGACGAGAATGCCTGGCAGCGTAATAAGAGTCGTTGTACCGAGCAACCAGTTCGCTATGAATATACCGAGGAAAAACGGTGCCGCGAAGCTTCCGATGATGAACGCTCGTCCCCACCACCGCTGCCATGGCTCATCCTCACGCTGTTCGTACATCTCAGGTGCAAGACCACGGAGAATGAGTGCCCCCAGAATAGCAAACATCAGCAAGTAGTGACGACTGAACAGATTCGCATATACGGCCGGGAAAGCCGCGAACAATGTGCCGCCGAACACAACCAACCACACTTCGTTGCCGTCCCAAAACGGCGTAATAGCTGCAAGTAACTGCTCACGCTCGTGCTTGTCATCTCGAGTCGCAAATAGGATTCCGACACCGAAGTCGAACCCATCGAGAAAGAGGAACATCCCGAGGATGAAAAATACGAGTCCAAACCAGATGTCGGCCAATGGGAGCCCAAACAACGTGTCGCTTGCGAGGGTGCCGGCGTCAGTCATCTGTACTCACCTCGGATTGTGACGATGACGAACTCTCCACCGTCGTGAGTTCGTCCCCATCCGGTGGACCAGTACGGATGATACGAACGATAACGTACGTATATAGAGTCAACAAGCCAAGGTATACGATCGCAAAACCAACAAGGGTCGCTGTCGCCTCGGCACCTGTAAGCCCGGGTGAGACACTATCACTTGTCTTCATCACGCCCTGAATGACCCATGGTTGGCGGCCGACCTCTGTGACTATCCATCCAAGCTCAACAGCGAGAAGTCCTAACGGCGCAGAGAGCATGAGCGCTTTATGGAGAAGATCGTCCTCGTACAGCTCACCGCGCCACCAGCGGTAGACGCCCCAGAACGCAAGCAGAATGAACCAGAACCCAAGGGCAACCATAATTCGGAACGACCAGAAGACAATAGCGACAGGTGGCTGTGGGCCTTCGAATTCATTGAGGCCTTGAATCGTTGCCTGTGGATCACCGCCACTAGCAAGCCATGAGGCACCGCCTGGAATTCCAAGCCCGAAGATTTCCTTCGCGCGTGGGTCCAAGAGGTCTTGAATACTCGTTGGAAAAGCAACAATGTATTCGGGGACGTACGAATCAGTTTCCCAGATTGCCTCCATTGCAGCGAACTTCTGTGGCTGGGTTTCAACGATATGGCGAGCATAGAGATCGCCATGAATCGCTTGGAGCGGTGCCGTGATGACCAAGACGACGAGAGCAATTTTTAGCGTCGCTTCCCAGAATTCGATATTGTCGATCGAATACCCCCAGACATGGTGTCGGAAAACGTAGTAGGCGCCAATACCAGCCATAAGAAGGGCCACTGATTCGACAGCTGCATTCTGCATATGAACAAACATCCAGGGGAATCGGGGATTCAGGTACGCTGCTAGTGGATCGACGAGATGGACGATCGGCTGACCATCCTCCATCACCAATTCGAACCCACGTGGGGTCTGCATCCAAGAGTTCGCGATGAGGATCCAGACGGCAGATAACCACGTTCCAAGACCGACAGCAATACTCGACAAGAAATAGAATCGATCTGAAACCCGCTCTCGACCAAAGACAAAGATACCGAGGAAGGTCGCCTCTAACATGAATGCCATCATCCCTTCGAGGGCGAGTGGACCCCCAAATAGTTCACCAGCAGTCGTCGAGAAAGCAGCAAAGTTCGTTCCAAATTCGAATTCAAGTACAAGTCCAGTCACAGTTCCAGTGGCAAAGCTCACGGCAAAAATCCGCGTCCAAAACCGACGGAGCTGCTCGTAAACCGCTTTCTCAGAGCGAATATCTTTCCATGTGAAGTAAATGAGAAACGGCGCAAGCCCCATACTGACCACAGGAAAAATGATGTGGACGATAACGGTGAGTGCAAACTGAACACGGCTTGCTAATACTGGATCAAGCATTGACATCACCGCTCCGAAGACAAGTCACTAACAGTCCCGCTCCATCCCTCAGAATGTCCGTGAACACGTTACCTCGCCACGGAGTTGCTTCCTTCCCCCTCCACTGTATGGTTCGGAGCATTAATCGATGCGCCATCAGCAACGCTTCGGTAGCAGTCTGGGTTAACTCGTGGCGGATTCCCACTCAACCGGAATCCGCGAAAGAGTCCTACAGATAGAAACCTATTGGACGCTCAAAAGTAATCAATCAATCTATACTTCAGACCACTGCAAAGTATAGGATAACCAGTGGTCGGTGTCCTATTACATGTCATTGACCATACCAATCAGGAGATGATTATGGAAGGTATAGATTATCTTACTAGAACTGGATTATGCACGTTCAAGGAATAATGAATACATGATGGTTGCAAAGCCAATTGCAACAAGAATGCTGTTGATTAAGACCCCCATCTCTAATGACACAGAGAAAACTGACCAGCAACACCAGCGAACTCGAGACCGATAATCTATACGAGGTTACGGTGAAACTCCGTCAGATTGTTTCCTCTCTAAAATTGGGTTAGCAATAGAATGCCTTGTGCAACATTAACGAGATCATACTTGTGTTGCACAAGGCATAGCCACATCTGTCATTTCATGTACTCTTCCATTTGATCGCACTCAGGCCTAGACAAGTTTTTATAAGTTTAAGCTTATATTAGTATAATATGACAGACGAGGCGTCTTCCTCGTCACTGGATCGCAGACAGTTCCTCAAGCGGACAGCAGCGACAGCAGCCGGTACGACACTCGCCAGCACTGCCGGCTGTCTCCAACTATTCGATTTAAGCGGCTCAACAACCGGCCTCAGTGGCGGCCCCACATTTCAAGACGTCCACCGCGAAGATGCTGACGTCGTCGTCGAATCAGCTGCTGCTCTCGAAGCCGAAGTTACTCGTGGCGGCGGACGTGTCGTCTGGATCCCAGCCGATACAGTCATCGATCTGAGCGGCCGGAATCTCACACTTCGCCATGTGACGATCGCGTCGGGCCGCTCGGACGACGCCTCAGGTGCGCTCCTCGCCACGTCGGATCGCGGCCGGGGCTCACCGGCGATGGGCAACGCCCTCTTCACACTCGAGGAAGGCGGTCGTCTCACCGGCGTGACGATCCGCGGCCCGCACTGGAACTACACTGCTTCGCCGGTAATTCCGGGCTATATTCCGCTTGCGCCCGGAGAAACGTATGCTGATCGCGAACAGTGGCGCAGCAACTGGTATGCGCGTGGCGTCTCAATGCAAGCCGACAGTAGCCAGCTCGATAACTGCGAACTCTGGGGCTTTTCGACCGGTATCATGGTCGGCAGTCGAGAATCGCCGGCCTCACCCTCGATTCTCTATTCTGCATTGCATAACTGCATGATGACTTCCGCAGGCTATCCGATCGACGTCAATCGCGGCACACCCACGATCTACCGGTGTGCTTTTGACGCGTATCGCCATGCGATCTGTGGATACGGCACGGCGGATGCAGGTTATCTCGCGATCGAATGTGATTTCGGGCCGCATGTCACAAGCCACCCGATCGATATGCACCGTGTCGGTGAGAACGAAAGCGGCGGGAACAGTCGCTCCGCCCTTCGCTGGCAGTGGCGTGCTGGTGGAACGATGCTCGTTCGCAACTCGATCATCCGGCCGACACGAGTCGTCGATCAGCGTCATCACAACGGCGCGAACGCAGGGCCATATGAGCCTGATCCGTACATCAACCATAATCGCGGGGGTTTCACGCCTCACGTTCTAATTCGAGGTGCTCCCGCTGACGGCATCTATATTGAGGGTAACCAGTGTGCCCATCCCGATCCAGAGACCGGGATCGACCAATCATCCTTCCCAGGGCGCCAGCAAATGAACGAGTTCGGCTGGCACAACATCTTTACCAAGCAAAACGAGTGGAACGTCCCGTTCAGCCAGTAACGTCGTAGACCGTTCGATTCACGTCGATTCGCTCGAGATCGCCTTCGATAGTCCCGGTCGTCGGTTGAGTCTCGAA
>NZ_RDQG01000099.1:10004-33261 GCF_003697815.1 Halalkalicoccus subterraneus
GCGGACAGTGACAAGCGTGGCACTGAGATACTCGTCATTTGTCCCGTAGAAGACGAGCTCGATATCAACGACGTCGATGGTTTGGTCGCTGACGTTCGTCACCATACCAGAGATGAGCAGCGAGCCATCAGACGCCTGCTGTGCATCGGCCGTTATTTCAACAGCACTCGGATCGCGAGCAGTAGTCTCGTACTCGCTGTAGTTCTCGTCGTACTCGTCACGATTGATCTGGGTAGCGTTCTCGTCGGGATGCTGCTGGCGGTCTGTCTGGTTTTCGCTATCGGTCTCAGTAGTATTTTGCTCGGTATCACGCTCGCTCGTGTTGTCCGTATTAGTAGTTCCTTCAGGAGTCGCGTTCTCCTGCGACCCGGTATTAGTACCGCCAGTGGGACGTTTTTCGTCATCATCGTCTTCCCACCAGCGGGTTCCAATACAGCCAGAGAGGGAGACCAGAGCTCCCATACTCCCGAGAAGTTTGGCCAACTGTCGTCGTGAGATCATCGTTTGTCGAGTTATCGGTAGTCTGTTATCGAATTCCGCTCTATCCTCCGCTAGTCGATCCCAACGCCGATTCCTAAGAGGAGGAATAGCCAGTAGAACACGAACAAGCCAAAATTGCGAATGCTGAATCGAGGCAACTCATCACCGGCACCCAAAAAGAGAACGCCACCAGCGGTGGCCAAGAACAGAGCTGCAAGGATCCCCCACTGACCGACAAGTAAGATAGCGAGGCCGACCGTTCCAAGCCCGATCACTTTCGCGGCACCAGCATTCGTTGAACTCAGAAATCCCATTGCTATCCTAGTTCTAATAATACTCTAATATTAATCTTGGGTCAAACAGAGCTGAGAAACGAGACTGCAAACTGAATCGATCGCGAGTTATCAATCCGATTCCTGTTCCCGCCGAAGACAGCGCTGAGCGTGTAGCAACATCCCGCGCCACGTAAACCCGTTCGTCTCTTTCGTTTCTGAGAGCTCTTCGTACTGTTCGAGCGGGACTTCGATTAGGATAGATTTCATTTCGTCCTCATCGGAAGCGTCCGCTTGGCCACCATCCGGGAGGAGAATCTCTGTCTCGTCGTCGATGTGTGGTTGATATTTGGATTCCATTGTATTGAGAGTGAGTAACGGTTCGATACTAGAGCTCTGCAGAGCCATTCGCTCGTATCCCTATTAGTCTTAGCAAAGATTTATCACCGCTGACTATTGTACTAGACTTATAGAAAACTAATACTAGTATAAGCAAAATCAACAACGAATAGCAATCACTGACCAAAGTACTTCCACACGACTCACAGCCAATTTCGAAATTCCATGTCATCGACAGACAATACCCCTCCCGAAGGCGAGACGACAGATAGTCACAGACCGCTACAGTCACTCATCACACGCATAGCGAGGTTACTGCAGGGTTCGACGCGAGTTCCAACAGCGTATCTCGCGGCAGGAAGCGCCATCGGCCTCCTCGTAATCATCGCGAGCACACCCGCTGCAGCCCAGGAGTTCTGCGATGATCCCGCCGGACAGCTGTTGATCTCGATTGAGACAATGCTGATTAACTACGGGACGATGCTGTTGTTTCTCGCCTTCCTGATTGGCGTCGCTATGTGGGCGCTGACACCCATCTTTGCCGGGCAGAGTGCGATCGGGCTCGGGATGATCTTACTCTCGTTCGGGGCAGCGATTGCCTTTGTCGTCGGCACCCAGTTCTTTGGGATGACCTTCGAGATCGCCGGCGCCGGCGGCCAGAGCTGCTCGACCGTTCTCAACTAACCGTCCTCTCTGGACTCTCGCGATTCGCCACCGAACCCGATCGTCTATGAATATACCACTGAACTCGCGTCGGCTGGTCATAATCGTACTCGTCATGGGCCTTGCCATGACCTCGATAGCTGGCCCTGTTGCTGCTGCTTCAGCGACTACAGACACACTGGATACAGATGGGGTCGTTCTTCAGACAGACTCAGGTGATCTAACCGATACCAACGAGAGTGATAGCACAGCTTCCAACGGGAATAACGACGAGTCGAATGTCACTCCAGAGGATCTGGAAGAGCTGCCGATCGACATCGACGAAGACGACGTCGATCTCGAGGAGATCAACAACGAATCCGAGGCCAACGCGACCAACACTACCAACGGAACCGACGGCGGCACACCGCAGATCGGTGGCGGTGGTGGGACCGGTAGTATTGGGCCAAGCCTCTCACCCGAAGAGAACGCCGAGGATCTCGCCGAGTGGCTCCGCGGTCAACTCCGCGGAGCGACCGTCTACCTTGTTGATGAGGTGATTAACGAGATGCTCGGCACGCCCACGCCCGAAAACGACGGGTGGCAAGGGATTCTCGGTCAGCCCGTTGGCGAGACGTACAGCGACCTCTACGAGGAGGTCTATATGCAGATGATCTTGCCCCCGGCGTTTCAGTTCATGATCATCGGATTCATCTTCTTCACCCTCTTTGTCGTGCCGTTTTCGCCGATGACCGGCCAGCGTGTCTGGTCAGTCCTCTTGGCAATGTTCGGTGCCGGGGCGTTGGTGATGCTCAGTTGGAACGTTGCATCGTTGCTCCATCACGTCTCGGATGCCGTAACGATGTGGTTCCTCCCACAAGGCGAGGAAATTCTCCCGAGTGGCGACCCGAACAATCCCTTCTCCGAGGAGCACATCAAGCTGAACGCCGGACCACTGGCAGTTAGCCTCGGCGTCTATCTCGCGAGTTGGAACGTCGGGCTGATGTTGGCGCTGATCCACGGGATCCGCCATGCAATTTTGTTTCTCATGCCAACGGTCCTCCCGATTATCCTTGTCGGGATGTACTTCGGACCTCGAACATCGAAATCAGCGTTCTCGGTACTGTTCTGGCAGTATATCGGCCTACTGGTAATGAACTGGCCGACAGCACTCCTGCTCTCGATTGGCTATCACGTCGGCTTCGATTTCGGGATGGGTGCTGCGGGTTCACTCGCGAACATGGCAGTGACGATCGGCGTGATCATCCTCGCAGTCGTGCTCCCACTGACGATCCAGACGTCGTTCCTTGGCGGTTCGTTAGTCGCGATCATCACCAAGGGCTCGGTGCTGTCGGCGGGCATGAATACGGCCCGGCAAGTCCTACCGTCGCGCGGGGATGCCTCCCGATTGAAACGCGGTGGGGGTTACATCAATCCCGTCTCGCGATTCACTCGTGATCGAACCACCAATAGCAACCGTCAGCGACGACAGGACGTTGCGGCGACTGATGGCGGCTCATCTACTCAATCCCGGTTGACGAGCTACTCACAGTCTCACTCTCGATCAACCTCCTCTCGACGATCGAGGCCGCCTCGCAGTCAACGAGACACTGGTAGTATCGACGCTCGACGGCGCGAGCGCTATCGTCGCCTTCGCAGCAATAGCTCTAATTCACCATGAGCACAGGAACTGATCAACAACGCGCAGCGGACAGACGCAAAGTCCTCCCGAACCGATTAACCGGCCAGCGGATCGCCGGCGTTTCGAAAGTCGCGATCTACGCTGGCGGTGGTACAGCCGCGATGACGTGGTTTGCCGCGGATATGTACGTTCCACCGGGTTACCGAAGTCCGATCTACGGACTTGCAGTCTGCATGTTCGTCGGTTCGATCATCGCCTCGTTTCACACGCCGAATCATCTCTCGGTTCATGAACACCTGCGGCGACGCATTACCCATTATACCCGACAACACACCATGCTGAGTGCACGAGACGGCAGTACGAAAGAACAGCCCACTAACGACACACTTCCCGGTCGAATCGTTCGACTTCCGATTGTTCGGAACGTCCGGGGAATCGGCATCGACGAGGAGGAACGCTCGCAGGACGCCGTGCAAGTCTCCCGTCCGTTCCACAATTCGCCGGCGATTGAGACAGCTGACGGCGGTGTGATTGGCGCGATTAAGATCCGCCCAGCAGCGATGGCCGTGGCCGACGAAGGCCACTGGACACGTCGTGTCGAGCGTCTTGCGAACGTCATCGACTCGTCGGTCACCGCTCGGACACAGTTCACCTCAAAGATGCGCGCCGTCGATTACGGTGATCGGCTGGGTACCTACGACGATCGCGAGCAGGACCTACTGGATGAACTCGCAGCGAAGCACGGAGATATTGATACGGCCTACCGGAAAGCACGCAATGGTGAGATCGATCGTGAAGACCTTGGCCTCCTAGTTGGGGCTGACCTCGCTGATGAGCGCCAAGATGTGATCGATCTGTACGATGTAACGACGCTCAAGCGCAATTACTACGTCACGATCAAGATCGAACCAGCCGATGTTGTAACCGAAGACAACGTTGAGGCAGGCGGCGGAATGGCGAACGTTCCGCTATTGGGCCGCCTCTGGAAACACAAGGAGCTCCGTGATCTTCGCCAGGAAGGCGATCACACTCAAGTAATGGTTGAACGTCTTGAGAACAAACTCGAGACGCTTGAGTCGGACCTCCGGACGATCGAGGACATCAGCACGCGAATTCTCTCCTCGACGGAGCTCTCGCAGGTCTTCGCCGATCACTATCAGGCGGCCAATGCGTATGCCAACGCTGACTTCGGCGATGTCATCCGGCTCTCGCCGAAGCCGACCTCCAGTGAAGGAACGGCGATGTACGGCGTCGATCACGACCATCTACGCGACCTTCCCAATGGCCCGATCGGCGAGTCCAACGGCGCTGTTGAACCTCAAACACCGGGCGAAACATCTCGAATGGTCGGTCAGGGGGACGACGACAATCGCCATACTGTCCCCACTCGCAGTGATCAATCCGATGAGCCCAGTGACAAGGGCATCGTCAATACGGCGAAGAGCACCGCGAGCTCCTTTGTTGATCGAGTCGCGAAGATCAACGACGACCCCGTCGCCGACGTCATCTTAACCAAAGAGCAGCTGATCGATCACTACCAGACGGTCGTCGGGCCAAAGGATGGCATCTACCGAGGCAACGAGAACTGGATCACGATCGACAACGCCGTCTACAGCAAGACGCTCTCCATTCGCGAGTGGCCGGCCGTCCCCAAGATGGGCATTCTGGAGCCGATCCTTCGAGAACACGAACCCGGTGTCGCGGTCAACGTTGCGACTCATATCAACCCGATCGACCAGCAACGCGCTGAAATCGAACTTTCGGACACTGAGGATCAGCTGAAGGACAAAAAAGAGAAAGCCGAGGACTCGCGTCTCCCGATGTTCCTCCAGACCTATCGGAAACAGCACGACGAAGCCCAAGAGATGGTCGAGGCGAACCAAGACTCTGAGTACGACCTCTTCGAGACGAACACCCACATCGAACTCCGGAGTGACGACCCGGAAGCGCTCGGTCGCACCATCGACCACATCAACTCGATGATGAACGACGAGGGCGCCGAAGCACGCCAAGAGACAGCCCACCACTTCGAGGGTTGGCAGTCAGTCGCGCCCGCGTGTGATGATAAGCTCGAGGAACCGATCATGATGTTCGCCGACGGTGTAGCCCGTGAGTTCCCCTGGACTTCCCGGAATCTCCACGAACCGAACGGCGTCGAGTTCGGGATCAACATGCACACGAACGAGCCGCTGTACCTCGACCTCTGGAACCGCAAGACCGGCTTTGACTTCGGTATCTTCACGAAAAAGGGCGGTGGGAAAACCACGACTGCAACGGAGATCCTCGGCCGACTGAACACGGTCTATCGCGACGACCTGATGACGATCATCATCGACCCGCTGCAGGAGTACGCCAACCTCGCGACCATCCACGACGGCGAGCGCCTTGTTGTCGGCGGAGATACAGGCATCAACCCGTTCCATATCGAGGCGACACCCGAGGAGAAATTGGCGACGATCGGCAAAGGAGCGCCGTACAAGCACTGGTTGGAGGGCTGTATGGACTTCGTCGAGATGTACTACGCTGACGAGGGGTTAGACTTCGCCGAGAAGAAAGGGATCTGGCGCATGGCGATTCGAGAAGCTGCCGAACGCTACGGAATCGAAGACGATCCACAGACCCATTCGGCCGAATTTCGCCGCGAACAGGGCTATTCGGGCGACTGTCCGACGCCGATGGACGCGATTGAGATCATTGACGAGATGACCAACGAGCCTGAGGAGTGGGTTCGCTCGAAGCCCGGTCAGGATCCCTCCGAGCGGAAAGTCGAGGAACGGGAAACAACAGCGGTCGACATCATCAACAACGACATCCAGCCGTTCCTGCCTGGTGGTGAATACGAGCACTTCACCAAGCAGACTGATATCGACCTTGAGGATTCGACGTTCTTCTACGTCGATATGCAGCAACAGGAGGCCTCTACCTCGATCGGGCTGACGATGCAGGTCGTCTACGACCTCTTCTACGAGATGGTCAAGACGATCGACATCCCATCGGTGATCTTCATGGATGAGTTCCACTACATGCTGCGGGACTCGCTCGCCCAGAAATCGTTGAACCAGAAGTTCCGTCATGGACGTCACTGGGATCTCTCACTCGGCGTCGCGACCCAATCGTTCAAGGACTTCTTCGGGGAGGACGCCGACGGTAACACCCACCTCACCGACAACGCCCAAGTCCTCTTCGAGAATATGCCCACGCAGATCTTCCACCAGGAGGATATGAGCGACGAGTGGGCTGAAGAGATCGGACTTACCTCGGATGAGGCCAGATTCATTCGAAATGCGGAGCCGGGCAATCGTGAACTCGGATATTCGACGGCATTACTCCGGGTTTCGGACAAGGGCACGTACCCGCTGAAGGTGAAGATGGACTTCGAGGAAAATCCCCGCGAAGCCGTCGTGACGGAGTTCGATCCCTCCGAGCACGGCGAGGATTTCTACTCGTATCTCCTCGAGTACGACGACATCTGTGAGTGGCGCTTCGCTCCGACGACGGACAGCGAGGTTGTCACCGACACAGAGATCACGGCGACAGGTACGAACTCAATTGGAGACGCCGTAAAGCAGAACGAAGGTTCGCAGCACACCAATAGCGCTACGGGGGACGACTGATGGGGCGAATCGTCTCGGCGTTGGTCCGTGATGATATCCGCCGCTCGGTCGCCCGGAAGATCCCAGCCCTTCGCGACGGCGGCTCGGATGCCTACGATACGTTGCAGCTGACCGACGACGTGATCGACGAACTCGAAGAGGCCCGCGCCGAACGTCGCGCAGTTCACGTCCTCCCACACAAGGAGGGCGGTGGAATTCCGAAGGCGGTCGACCTGCTGACGTCGGTTCATCCAATGCGGACTGGGACCAGCACGGGCTCGCGCCCAGCCCACGCTTTCGAAATCCGCAACATCAACGAACAGATCGGCTTCCAATGGGTGATGGGCGGCGAGAAGTATCAGAATCGGTTGGCTCGACAGCTGGAAACATTCTACCCCGACAGCCACATCGAGATCGATGAGCTGCCCGAGCCCGAGCTCCTCCCCTTCCGTGAAGACTGGCATCTGGCTGCCGCTCGCCTCGAGTTGAAGCTGCAGGGCAAGAAGGAGCGTTACTATCCAATCAAGCATATCGACGTTGAGGGCTTCGAGAACGATCCCTACGGCTCGATTACCAGCGAAATGGTCGGCGAGCGCGAGGCCGAGACAGTCACGAACGTCGCGACGCAGGTGATCTTCCGGCCAGCACCCAGCGACTGGTACAAGGGTGGTGTCCTAGAGCCCTCGATTCACGACGTCGCCGACGATCTCGAAGAGAACGTCCAGCCAGCCGATACGAAGGACATCGTTCGTGAGATGGTCTCAAAGGAGGGTATCGACCTCATGGAAGCCCGTACGCAGAAGCGCGGGACGAACAAGAAGACGACAGCGGCCGCTGACGCCGTCCGACGGCAGGCTGGACAGAAGGGCTACGAGGTAGACATTCGGATTGTCGCGGTCGGTCAGGATCCAGAGACGGCGATCAGTCGAGTCGACGAGACGGCCGATATGTTCGAGGGGTACTACGATTCGGATACTCAGCAGGGCTTTGATTGCGTCCCGATGAGCGGTGAGGACCTCTTGGAACTTGTGCAGTTGGCGATGCGCCGCGAGTACGTCGACCATGGAATGACGATGGGTGTTCGAACGGCAGCAGGCGTGGTTCACGTCCCGAATGATTCGATTAACACTCAGAACGTAAGCTGGACGCGTACCTCAAACGCCGGGGACGTCCCAGCGGACTCACCGCGCTTCAGCGACTGGCAACAGCCCGCAATTGACTGGGATGCGCCGGATCGGTCAGTGAAGCGAGATCCCAGCGAGTGGAGCTATGCGATCGAGCAGTCCCAGCTAACCGAAGAAGAGGTCAGTGAGGCTGAAGACGAAGAGCAAGAAACGCAGGCGGTTGACGAACAGCCAGACCAGACGCAATCAGATAGTACGGAGGCAGCACACTAATGACCCCATCCGATTCATCCACCGACAACGGAACAGATACTGCAGACGATTCGGTTCGATTCAGCGACTGGCTAGACCCTTCACTAAACTGGGAGCCAGCAGATCGATCAGCAGCGAGCGATTCTGAGGAGTGGCCCTATGCAATCGACCAGGCCCCACCAAGCGAAGCTGAGTACAGAGCAGCCAAAGAACGAAAATACGAACGCCGAGCAGGCGAGCAAGCAGCTACGAGCGACCACTCGGATGCGACGGAGGGAGATGACTAATGGCACTATTCAACCCATTCGGCAGCGACGACGAAAACGAATCTGAGGGAACCGACAGCAGTGAGACGACCTCCGCAACAATCGAAGGAGAGTACGATCCGACCCAGCCAAAACGGATCAACGGCAAGGAGTGGTGGATCGAACGACTCGATACTGTCTCAGGTGACGTTGAAACCTACGCGGGTGAGTGGCCACGGGCGATGATCGAAAACGCCGCTGAAGCACCTGACCAGCCTATTTGGGTCGGGTGTTCCGAGCGTACCGGTCGAGAATTCGGTGTTGAGTTCTCCCGAGCCTTTCGGCATATCGCTTACCTTGGCTCAACGGGGACGGGGAAGACGACTGCTATCTACAACAGCGTCACCCAACTCATGATGGGCGGGCATGGTGTCGCGATTGTTGATCCGAAGGGTGACGACATCTATGACCTCTTACGACGGGTTCCGAAGTGGCGCTGGGACGACGTGGTCTACGTCGATCTCGGTGCGGACTATTACTCACTGGAAGATGAGGAGACGGGCGAGAAAGTTCCCTACCAGATCGGCTTCAACATCCTCGATACGTACCACGAGCCCGGTGAACCTGGCTTCGACGAGGAAATTGAGTGGATCGTCGCCGACCTAATCGAGTTGCTCGCGGCTGGCGAATACTGGGGACCACGGATGGACCGGATCGCGAAAAATATGATCCGGGGGATGGCCCGCCACGAGGAAGAATTCACGATCATCGAGATCTACTACGCCTTGCTCGAAGAGGAAAATCGAAAGCAGTACGCAGACCTAATCGGCGATTCGATTGACGACGATGACATCATGTTTCTCGAGGGATTCACCCGCCGAATTGCCGAGGAACTCAGCGACGATGAACTCGATCCATTGCTTGGGCGACTCAAAGACTGGGTCGAGAACCCGATCACGCGGAAGATCATCGCCATGCGTGGCGCCGAGGTCACGCTGGGTCAGATCGTTAACGAGCAGAAGATCCTGATCGTCAACAACGACCTGCCGAAGGAAGCGAAGATCATGACTGCCAACGCCGTCGTCAGTGGTATCTGGACGGCGGTCACGTCCCGTAAGGATCCCTCTGAACAGCAGATGATGGAACTGGCAGGCATGGACGACGTTGGGAGCGAGTATGCGCCCTTTTTCCTCGCAATCGACGAGTGCCACTCGGTCCTCACTGATGGCGACGAGATCGAGACGATGCTGATGGAAGCCCGCTCGAAGAAACTCGGGTTGATGCTCTCGACGCAGGTCCTCAGGTCGCTCCCGGACGATGCAGCAGATGCAATTATATCCAATTGCAACACGATCCTCTCGCTCACGCCGAACCATCCCGAAGAGGCGCGTGAGATCGCAAACCGATTCGGTGGAATGGATACTGAGGATTTGCAGCGAACACCCGATTACCATGCACAGACGCAACTCAACAGTGAGGATGATCCGTTCCTAGCGAAACTCATCCCACCGTATCCACCATGCCATACCATCGAAGAAGCATACGAGCTAATCGTTACCTCGCTCGAGAACTACGGCTCGCCAGTCCAGAGTGGCGAGGAGATTCTCGACGAGATGCACTTCGATGCCGGTGGAGCGATTTCAGCCGGAGATGCTGAAGCAGGTGCCAGTGACGGTAGCGACGAACAAGTCGACGTCACAAGCGATCCGGCCGAACAAGCACTGTACGAAGCGGCCTATACAGTGCAGATCAAACGAGATGCGATCGGTGAATACGTCAAGAGCGAGGCAGTAAAAGACGAATGGCGACGCCGAGCCGGTGAGCTTGGCTTCTCTTCGGAAGTCTCGAACGTCATCGAACAAGCCCCTGACGAGTATCTCCAACGCCAGCGCCGAGACGGAACGTCCGTGATGCGGGTCACACCAGAGGGCCTCGAATATGCAGGACTAGCACAGGATACCGGCAGCAGTGCAAGCGGTGGTGGCGACGAACACCGGTGGGTACTCACTGAAGCGTATCGCGCGTTCACGAAGCTCGGGATGTTCGTCGAACTCCCGACCCAAGAAGGAGACGAGGATCCAGATGGAATCGCCGATCTCCCGATCGATCCGATGAATGCTCAGAATCCACGGGAAATGCACCAGCGAGAGGAACAGTTACGAGACAAGTATCCACACCTCTACGAGCTTACCGACGGGTTGAACATCAGTATCGAGGCTGAAACCTCAACACTAGAAAAGCCGATGCAGACGCTGACGAACCTCCGAAAAGCAATCGACGAGCACAAACTGTGCGTCTTTGCGTGTAAGGACGGGACAGCTAACCACGACCGATTTGACTACTGGCCGCGGCGTGGTGAGGGGATCATCTACGACACCACCGGCCGAGGGGCGAATCGGACAATCAACTACGATCAGATGACGTTCGCTGCTGACGTTGACCAGAACGACAATCGGACGTTCTACAACAAGGTCGAGACGCTCGCTGTCGCGCCGGACATGTATGCGCTACGTCCACGAAGTGAGGCGAATCTCGTCTGGCGTGAGGAGGGCCAAGAGGTTGTGATGAGTGATGAAGACGGTACTGAGCACGCTCGTTTTGAGAGCCGTGAGGCGGCGGCGAATCCATCGAAATCGGACGTCCCAGCCTACTCCGTGTACGATGCCTCTGAACAAGAGTATACGGTCCGAGCCAGCGGTGAGAAGTTAGTGTATGGCTCACGGGAGGAGTTGGAAGATGACTGGATGGTGGTTCGAGCGCCGTTCATTCCGGAAACCGAATTCGACCGGATACCGACGCCGGAGGACTTCCTGTTCGTCGTGTTCCCCGACGACGACACGGAAGAATACACTGAACCGATGATCTGTGAACAGGGCGAAATCCGACCGCTGCTACCCGAAAATACCGCCTGGGACACGAAAGAGAAGACAGACATCAACGAACCAACAGACGATCCTGCCGATCCGGGAGTGGAGACGAAGAATGCTGACGAGCAAGCCCGTACACCAGCGCAGCAGGAATCATCGGAGGAGGAGGACGAAGACGATGGAGTGAGCTTTGCCTGGTCAGGCCGTTAACTTCGGTACTTCATCACTCTCTACTGCTCGTCACATCATCGAGATACTCGTCAAGACGCTCTGGATCGAGATCCGTTTCGTCGAAGAGGTAGTCCCGCAGTGCATACATCCCGAGTTGAAGTCGATGGAACTCTTCTTGCTGGTCTTCATTCCACGCTCCATGTGGTTCCGCATCGATAGTGGCGACGGTCTGGGCGAGTTGGGCTAACTGTTCCTGTTGGTCTTCGACCTGTTCACTCAGCTCTTCGAGAGTGGCTTCATCGGCAGACTGGTCCTGTGACTGAAGTCGATCAATTTCCGTCTGGGTCTGGTCGACTCGCTCCGAGAGCTGGTGTACTTTTTCTGGGAGATCGGAGAGCGTCAGCCCAGTCTCGTCTGTTGTCTCGAGATCAGTCGTGAGCTCTTGTCCAGACTCTGTGAGCGAGATCTCCTTAGCAGGAACGACCGTCCCCGTGGCCTCGGGTTGATGGGTTGTGACGAGTCCCTGCGGCTCCAAATACTCAGAAATCCGATACAGAATGATCCGGTTCTCACCAAGGTCAGTTGCCTCCCGGACCTCTGTTGTAGTGAGCGCTGTCTCAGCGTCGGCAAGCGCGCGAAGGATCTCGATTGATTTCCAGTCAAGCGAGTCAGTGGCAGTGCTCATATCAAACCCTACTAGAGCCGGACAGATATATCTTCTCCAAGAATATTCTCGAAGAACTCTTCTTCGAGAAGAGTCTCGTAGGGATATTTCTTTGAATATTTCTCGGTGTTTCTCGGCCAGTAAAGCGGCGCGTTAGCTAAGAGTAGGGAAAGGTACCCAGTAGGTCGAGAAGGAGGATACCCCCAGGGGCTGGTGCACAAGCGAGCCAACAGACCCTCAAAAAAGAGAGATGAACCAGCGAAACACACCACTGGGAGTCCACCTCGAGACAGCAAAGCTGGGAGTCAGACTAAGCTCAGACAAAGGGGAGTCCCACCGTGACGAGACACTCACAATAATCATTCCTGCCGATGAGTAAACAGCGTTGAACAGAGAAACACCTATAGAAAACAAGAATTCTAAAACTACCTCCAGAGAGACCCAGTCTCCAGCAGTGCTGGGACCTCACAGAGAGATGGCGTGTCCAGTATCAAAGGGAAGGCAGGGGGAGCTGAGAGCATCCTGTTCCAAGAGGGAACCATCGAAACACTACATCATAGTGAGGAGGTAGAGGTATTCTAATAGAGTGAGGTGAGAGAAATTGGGGTCCAACTACAGCGCAGTGCAATGGGGGTCCACAATAGTCTGAGTGACGGCAGGGGTCCAAGCGAAGCACAGCCAAAGAACCCTAACTCAGACGATAGAATCTGGAACATTCAATGGATAGCGGCAGAGTGTGGGTATCTGTCTTCTCGGGCGAAGGGGTACCAATCTCTCAGTACCGAACACGACAGCAGCATAGTAGTACAACGAGAAATAGGAGATCAAGACACAGGAGAGAATAGTGATTCTCAGATCAAAAGCAGGTCGAAAACCAGTACCGAGAATAGCGACAATAGCGCAAGCGTCGATCTCGAGCAGCGTCCAAGCAAGCTGACTTCCCAAGTGGCGATAAAAGGACAACAGCGACGGACAGCCAATCTCGACTCCCTGATTGCGATAGCTAATCGACTCAATGAGTGAGTGGACAGTACTGACTCCTGAAAAGCAAGGAAGTCGACTCCCAAGTAGGCGAGAAGGGAGCCCAATCTAGCGATCTGTAGTGACGTAGTATTGGATGAGTCGATAGCTGAAGCGAGTCGCTGGCGAATATGAATTCATAACCGAACTCGAGTGCTATCCATGGAAGTATCCAGGATGAGAACCAAGGCGGGACCCCAAACAGGTGCAAGAAATGAAGTGGACCCCACTCGATCGAGTACCGGATCCCTCGAAAGTAGAGCTCGTCTCGGGACTACTCGTCTGCATCATCGATCGTTTTGAGCTGGTCAGCCTCGGTGAAGACGTAGTTCCCGATGAGGAGACTGCTGGTCATACTGGTCAATCCGCCGGCGCCGAAGATCATCGCCATGATGACGAACTGATAGAGTGCGGCATAGATTGGGTTCTCCCCAGCAAGGATCATGCCGGCCATGATTCCTGGAATCCACACCCAGCCGAGACTCTTCAGTGAGTCGACCACAGGGATAAGCGAGGCCCGGACCCCGGTCTCGACGTGTCGCGAGATGACGGCTGTAGGAGAGGCACCAAGCGCAAGTTCAGCCTCGATTGTCTCGCGGTTCGCGTTGATCTCGCTTTTGAATCGATCAAGCGCGAGTGAGTTGATCTGCATCGCGTTGGCGATGATCATACTCCCGACGGGAACGAGGTTTCTTACACTGGCCTCGATCGCCCCTGCGAGCGTCATCGTGACGATCACCAGCCCCGAACCAAAAACGATAGCGAGAAACGAGACTCGAACGACGCCAGGCAGCCCTTCACCACGATTCTTCGAGATCCACGTCGCCCCACCCATCATGCCGAGCAGAATGACACCACTCCAGACGAGATCCACGGTCAGTAAGATCCCAACGATCGAGCCCATGGCAACGATCTGGATCAGTCCTCTGACTAGTGCGATCCCAAGTTCACGTTCGAGCGCTAAATCTCGGTAGCGGGAGATGCCGACAACAATGATCGCAAGCAGACTCGCGACAAAAACCTGCGTCAACCCGGTCCAAACAACGGGATCCTGAAATTGTCTGAGGAGGTCCATTACTGGCGCAAGCGTGCTCACGAAAGGACCTCCGTGGGCGTCCCAAGTCGGACCAGTTGCCCGCCACGTAGTTCCATCACCCGGTCACCGATCCGCCGGGCTTGCTCCTCATCATGCGTAACGAGGACGGTCGTGAGATCCAGTTCGGACAGCAGATCCTCGACGCGTGCTTCTGAGGCCGAATCGAGGCTCGCAGTCGGTTCGTCGAGCAACAGTACCTCGGGATCGTTAAGCAAAGTGCGAGCGATAGCGACACGCTGTGTTTCACCCCCGGACAGATCCTCGACAGTACGATCCTCGTACCCCTCGAGTCCTAGCTGTGTCAGTATCTGTGTGGTACGCTCAGCGTCGATCGGCTCGTTTCGAAGCGTGAGCCCTCGAGTTGCGTTCTCGAAAACCGTTCCGGGAATGAGCGCAGAGCTCTGTGGGACGAGACCGACACGAACACGAAGCTCACGTGGTGGGATTTCGTGGTAGTCCACGCCATCGAGCAGGACGGTTCCCGCAGTCGGTTCGTCGAGTCGGTTGAGCAGACGAAGGAACGACGATTTGCCTGCACCGGATGGGCCGATGATGACGATCACCTCGCGGTCGCGAATCGTAACTGAAACCCCATCGACGAGTCGGTCGTTCTCGACGACCCGTGTGAGATTTCGTGTTTCGAGCTTTGGTTCCATGAGCGACTCTTCACACCTTCTCGAACAAAGCTTTCGTGTGCACCCCCGTTTCGAAAGCAAGCCGGTCCTCGTACCGATAAACTAACGGTTGAGCCGATCGGAGCGTCGTTCTTAGTGAGTAGTTTGATTTCTAGTTGTACATCAAGATACCAGTTCACCGTTTGAGGAATCTTACAGAAGCCTTGTGCAACACCCCACAGACTAAGCGAATGACGTTGCACAAGGGATGCAGTCCAGTACCGGACCGCGGGTACGGGAGAAATGACAATGATCGCTATCGACGTGATGCGAACCACACAGCTACACAGACAGTCGTTATACCTCGCCGACGTCGTCGGGAACAAGGGTAAATTCGAGTGTTCGAAAGTCACTGTCGAACGCAAAGATCTGCTCGACGTCACGCTCGTCAGCAAGCACACCGGTGAGATGATCGACGAGCGAAATCGCTTGATCGTCGTAGCGGTCGAACTGCGTTACAGCAGCCTCGAACGCCACTCGGTCAGGGTGAATCACAGTCACGTTCTGCGAGTTTCGTATCTGGGTGAGTGCTCGTGAAGCGACATCGTAACTATAGCGGAGAAGCAGCGTTGTGAGCTCGCCAAGTACGTGACTGGTTGTATAGATCGGACGGTACTGGAGGTCACCAGCGAGAATTGCCTCACGAACAGCAGTTGCCCGCGTGTGCTCGGCGTCGTCTTCGTCGAAGATCGCATACCAAGCACTTGTATCGACAAATAACGGTGATGTACCGGGATCAGCACTCATTCGTTGGAATCACTGTCGTCAGCGATCGCAGCGGCCAGATACTCGTCGGTGTTTCGAGAGACGTCGGATGCACCGCTTGAGAACGTTGCCGGGTCAGTAAAGAGCGAATCGTCCGCGTCGAATTCCCTAGGAGATGGAGACTGGTCGTCGTCGACGAACCACCAGACGACCGCCCCGGCGCCGACCTTGCGCCGGGCGACGATACCTTGGTCCTGGAGTCGGAGAAGTTTCTGGCGAGCGGCTTCAGAAGTGCAGTCGAGCTTTTCACCGACTTCTTTTGCGGTGACGATCGGATCCGGTGCGTATTGGATAACCTCGAGGACGGTATCGGGGCTTACCGTCTCGACATATCTCCCCTGCTCGTTGCGTTCACGGTCGGAACTCATACGCTAGGCTATGGAATTCGAGAGGTATAGTCCTATTGCCTCGAAACAAATGGACAAGATTTATTACCTATTGGTACGTAGCAAGAGGTAGAGACAGACCCGCTCCTTAGGGCACTTCAGAGTTAGAAGGATGCCCGCCTGTTGGTGCAGGCGAGCTGGTCTGTTTCAGACGAGACAGACCATGTGCACGAACACGATCGACACACTTGAGTTCGACGCATCGACTGCCAAACGCGCCCGGTACGAAGCCTTCGACTTCGAGCTTGAAGCGCCCGGTCTCGTGACCGTTCGCAACGAGAGCCACGAGAACGCCGACGAACACAGTTACCGGGTGAATGTCGAGGAGGGAGTTCCGGTCACCTGCGAATGTCCGTCTGATACGTATCACGATGGGGCCTGCAAGCACCGCGTCGCGGTCGCGATTCGTGAGCCTGTTCTCGAGGCTGCAAGCGACTACGAGAGCGGCGAGGAGCCGGAAGTCGCGACCGACGGCGGGACGACTGTCGAGCGTTCAGCAGCCAGTGCACCCGCTCCGGAACAGCATGGCAACGAACGGCCAGCGAACTGCGACTGCCTACCGACGTTTGAGGACCTTCCGTGCTGGCCCTGTTATCGTGACGGGTTCCGAGCGCCGAATCCAAACGTGGAGGCTACTACCGAGGACTGAAGCGGTGTCCGGTGGTTGGATAGTTCGCGAGCAAACGTGACGTCAGTATTTGGCCGATGAAACAAGCACAATTGACGGATAACGATTGGACTGCCTCGGCGGTTGAGAGCAAATCAGCGTCCGCGCAGAGTGATGAGAACGAAGCGAGTGGCGAGAGTCATCCAGAGACAAAAGCGGCGCTGTGTGAGCAAGCAGCAACCCACGCTAGTGAAGTTACTGCCGAACACTTTCCAGAGTTACCTGTTAAGACGATCAACTGGGAGACCTCGACGCGGATGCAGCGCTCTGCCGGCGTCGCGATCTACGACCACCAGGGTGAGCAGATCACGATTCGTCTCTCGTGGGATGCGTACGAGGCATACGGCTGGGAGCAGTTTTCCCGGGTCGTTCGTCACGAGCTAATTCATACCTGGCAGTATCACGAGTACGGTGAGGCTGATCACGGGTCGACTTTCAAACAGTGGGTTGAGCCGCTGGAAACGGATCGGCATTGTGAACGGTATGCTGATCCGAAGTATTGGGTTATCTGCGCGGAGTGTGAGAGTCGTGATCCTCGATATCGTCGGTCGAAAGTCGTGAAGCACCCCGAGAAGTATTCATGCGGTCGGTGTGGCGGTGCGATCTCGATTGAGGAAGCGTAGTACGGTTATTCGTAATCACCCACGGCAAAATCCGAGGCCCCAAGAAACAGTGGGTGCTACCTGAGAATTCATTAAATAGTTCGGCAGGAATGTGGACAGAAGAGATTCCCTGTCCGATAGATTCCACGAATGTCGAGTCAGTCATCACGACCGCTAATATGAGGGTCGTCAGCCGGGCAGTGCACTTATCGGCGATCGGAACGCCAAGCGCGGCGAGTTCGGTCAGCTCGCTCGGGTCGTCCAGCACCTCAAGGAGCTAACTTGGCGTCTCGTCGAATCATCGGAGCTTGACGGGCCCGCACATGGTCACGCTGGGAGTGACCCGGTCGGGCAAGACCTACGGGGCTTCGAGTGCGGCGGCCGCGTGGTACGCCGAGCGAGATGACCGAACGTTGATTCTCGTCGATACGCAAGGGCGGCTTTACGGGACTCACGGAACTACTTGGCGGCGAGCATCTCACGATCGAGGACGACCAGCAGCTCAATCCACTCGAGATACAGGCCCCGCCCGAAGGAAACCAGGACATCGACGCCTATCGCATGGGCGTTGACCTTGCCACCGATTTCTTCAAAACAATTCTCACTGGGCAAGGCGTCGACGCTTCGGACTATCACTCGGTGATCGAGCAGGGAATTGAACACACCTACAAGGCTCACGGTGTTGTTCCCGGCGACGTTGAAAGCGCCGAGACGCCGACTGTCCGCGATCTCATGGCGACGTGGGAAGATATGGGGGAGAACCCTGGCGAGTACACTGTCAGCGGTGACGGGACCAAAGAGAGCGACATCAAGGAAACGCGAGCGGCCGAACTGCTCGATAAACTCTCGGGGTTCAGCGAGGACGGCAAGTACCACAACCTCCTCGGCGAGACCTCACTGGGACTCACCGATAGCGACGTGACGATGGCGTACCTCGACATGGATCAACTCGATACCGACAACGACGCCGAACAGTCAGCCATGCTCTCGTTGGCGCAGTCCCAAATCACACAGAAGGTCCGCCGAAGCGAGGGCGAGCTCCTCTGTTTGATCGACGAGGCGCATATGCTCCTGCACAACGACGCGCAGGTGTCATATCTCCAGCGGGCGTTCCGCGAGTGGGCGCGCTACGACGCAGCCATGTGGCTCGTCTCGCAGCATCCCAGCGAGTTCCTCGCCGACAACTCCGAGGACAAGAACTCGGACAAAAAGCAGGCACTCCTCGATCAGACCTCGTTCACGCAGATCTTCAACATGGGACGGATCAAACGCGAGGTAATCCGGGAGTTCGTCCCGAACGACGCGCTTGTCGATACGATCAAGACGGACCTCACGCCTGCTCTCGACGAGGCCGGGTTCACCGAGTGTGTGCTCAATGTTACAGATAATGACAAACCCGGCTGGCACCGCGTACAGGTCGAAGCGTCGCCCCTCGAGGACTACGTGCTCAACTACGACGCCGACGACCACGGCGACTTTAATCGTTATATGCGCCGCTTCTTGCACGGAAGTGCCCTCGCGCCGGTTGAAGAACAGTTCCACGAGGATGACGAACAGTCCAGCGAGCAGGTCGACGAGGACACGGCCGACGCGAGCGCGGAGCCGAGCCTTGCCGACCTATATGCCGCACAGGCCGACGACTAACGATCACGCATCACTGACACGAAGACGGGCTCTGTTGAGATCCTTTGACGAGATTAGTGAGCGGGGTTCCTCCATGAGGAGTGTTTGTTTCGTCGACGCGCTCAGAAAACGGACGTTTTCAATAGACTTGGATAGGAATTTATCTAACAACTATACTACTATTCAATATTATATCGAGGGGTGGTAGTTAAGGCTGATGAGTATCCTTCTCAAAACACTCTGAGAGTAAATATCAGAATCGGGGAAGTATGATAAATAGAAAACATATACTACTTCTCCTCGTGTGTGCGGTGGTTCTGGGAGCAGGCTGCACCGACATGGGGGGAGATGGCGCTGGAAATGGTACCGGAAGCGATCAAACACCTTCTGAAAGCGAAGATCTCGAGAACGAACAAAACGATAGCCGTGACGAATCGGACTCTCCGTTTGGCAACTCTGACGAGTCAGACACGAGCAACGAGGACGATTCCGGTTCATCAGCAGCGACCTCACAATCCGATGGAGACGATAGTGGCGAATCGACCCGTGACTCAGATACTGAGAGCTCGGGTGAAAGTAGCTCAGACACCGAAACCTCAGCTGGAAGCGACGAGGACACGCCTGCAGACCACCGGGATCTCACCGCGACGGTGACTGACGCGAATGGCGACCCAATCGAGGGTGTTGACGTGACGGCCACCCACGACGCTTCGGGCGAGTCGCGCACACTCACGACTGGCGATGATGGCATAGTCGTCTTCTCTGTCCTTGATGGTGAGTTCTCACTATCAGCAGAGGATAGCTCCGAGACCGTGACGGTCGACGGCGATACCGATACGACACTCGAAACGGAGATCCAACCCGAGGAGGGCAGTGATGCCTCTAGCGATGAGCAGGAGCAAGACGAACAGACCGATAGTGAAGAACAGACTGACGAGACCGACTCGTCGAGCGAGGATAACACCGACGAGGACAACAGTAACGAAGAGAACGAGACCGAAGCACCACCTGACGAGGACGACAACGACGGCGATACTGAAGAGCCCGCACCCGGCCCGGATCCAAACCCCGGTGACGATGAAGAGAACGATAGCGAGGGCAACGAATCACCGCCCGGCGATGGTGAGGAGAACGACGACTCGGAGGAGAACGAGAGTGAAGAGAACGACTCTGAAGCCCCAACCGGTCTGCAGACGAACACCACGATGACAGTCGAACTCGTCGACCAGGACGGCAACCCGGTGCAAGGCGAGGTGTCGATGGGACTCGTCGGACACGGACTGAGCGTGTCGGAAGAGACCAACGAGAACGGCGTCGCGACCTTCGAGAACCTACCCGACCAGAGCGATCTGGGCGCTGACTCCTATCAAGCCGAACTCAGTGCCGACGTTGAGGGGTACCAAGTGAGCGAGGGCTTCTCGGACTTCACGACCGTCATCCAGGGCGGCGAGGACAATACCCACACGCTGGACCTCGTTGAGGAACCGACTGTCCACAACGTCTCCGTGACGGTGCGGGACGACGAGACGGGCGCATCAATCCAGGGCGCACAGATCCAGGCCAATGGCGGACGACTCCCCACGGGGGGCGATAAGGTCTTTGAGGGGACGACAAACGACGAGGGGACATATACGACGACCGCCGCCGAAGGGCAGTATGAGATCGAGACCCGACATGGCGGGTATTCGCCCGACACGCAGACGGTTGACATTGACGGTGATACGAACATCGTCTTTGAACTTGACTCGCACCACCTCTCACCGCAGCCCAACGAGAGCGAGGCGAACAGCTCGTCCGGGCCGAACGCGAGTGAACCGAACGAATCGGGCATGAACGCGACGGCTGCGTAGCCCTTTCCTTTAGTGTCACCAACGGTGAGTTTACCATCTTAATGCAGTAGTGCATAGGACATATAGAATGGCAGATAGGCTTGATCGGACGGACGAACTCGCACAGAAAGACGAACGGATCGCAGAGCTTGAGGCACAACTCCGAGAGACGCCGGCCACGACCGAAGCGAGGGCCGACGGTGGCGAGACCCGGTCGATCGAGGAGCAGGCCGCCGCCGTGGTCCACGAACTTGAACGGGGCGACTGATCACGATGCCCATTAAAAATATACCAACCCTGTCTAGATACGACATATGAGTACTCTGTGGCAGGTTGGATATATCATAGTTGTAATCATTGGTATTGCCTACGTTTTACTTCCTAAGAGTAGGCACAGATTCGGATTTGAATTCCTTCGGCGTTCATCGTCCAACCAATCTGGGAGATCCAGTACCTCTGTTTGGCTTTACCGAGGGTTAGGTGTGGTATTTTTATTTATCGGCATAACAGGAGTCCTCTAAGAGGTATTCTTCCTGTATGTAGCGATTGGTGCATCTTCAATTTCCAATTAGAATGGATGAAACACCTGGTACGTAGCAGTGCGAATAGAACGCCTTATTCACGCTCATACGAAAATAGTTCTTCTATTGAGCAATCAAAATATATTGCGAGCTTGAATGCAAGTTCAAGAGAGGGGTCGTATCTCTCTGCTTCAAGTGCGTTAATGGTCTGTCGAGTAACTCCGACCTCTTTCGCAAGGTCCTCTTGGGTCAAATCGTGCTTTGCTCGGTAGACCTTCAATTCATTTTCCATAGCTTACTCCATATATCGATAGTAGACAAAATACGCCCCATAGAAAATCAGTCCACAGAACACGTATATCGTACTGGCGCTGTTCTGTGGGAAGACCTCAAATACCATGTCTATACACAAGACACTCATTAACACCCAGAACGAATTGATGCCCACTTTTCCATACAATTCGACGGTTCGCTCATCTCCTAACGCTTTTCGCTCACGGGCTGCAGATACTGCTCTATAGCCGATGAACACGAGAATCCCAGCCGGGACGAGTCCTCCGAGATAGCTGATTGGTGAGAGCGAGTAGTACTGGACTGTTGCAGCAGTTACGCCAAACGTGAACACGGCACCGACGAGCATCAGGTATCCGTTGCGTTTCTGGCGCTGGATGTTCTCAGGGAGTTCGCTCATAGTATCACTGGAGTATCTTGCTTTGAGTTCACTTCTTGAGTAGCAACCCTCACAAAGATGTCCGCATCAGCAGACATTGTGGAAGGTATCCTTTCCATATTGGAACCAATATATTCCATTGGGTTAAATGCTTCGCTGAGGAGTCTGGTGAAGATAACTCGTTTTGCTGTGCTGACTGATTCACTAACCCAGAACTTGGAGGAGACACCCTGCCAGATATACACCCTCTATGCAGCACCTGTTACGTAGGACTGCTTATTGATCAATAGTATAGACTTCATCCCAGAGAAATACGATTCCAATAATGGCCATAAAAATCCCGAAACTATTTATCGAAGATTCAACATTATAACATTATAATCGCAGATGGGAGTACACGAGGAAGAACATATCGACTGTACTCATAGAACCGATCCACATACATGAAATTCAATACTATGAACCAATCCACGATTGAGATGATCGCGCTTGCTGTGATGGGTATTCTCTTTATCATAGTCAGTGGCTTTCTTCTTACTCAAGCCCCCGCTATTTCGGCTAGTGGTGGAAGAAACCGACTGCTCATTGCAGGAGTCATCGGAACCGTGATTGGTGGTGTATTTCTCTATGAGAGTGTTACTCGATAGTAGTCCTGTATGTAGCGCTGAGTGCCGTCTTCATTTCCCGGTCAGAATGGATGAGCCCCCGGTATGTAGATATGCAAATATTCCAGAAGTAGGCTATGATAGTGGAGTATTCAGAGTGCCATTCCACGCTGATAGACCTACGCTCTGCGGTTAGTCAGATATTGTTCGAAGGTGTTTAGATAAGAATTAATTAATAGGGATGAGGTTCTAACATTTAGTGTGGTTCGAACGACAGCCTGTCGATGGCATATCGACCACATCACTGTCAACCACTCCCTACTCCCCAATCCCCAATCCCTGGGAGTTTTTCCGAAGCGTAGACAAATCAAAAATATTATTAAAATCTACCCGATGAATATACTATGAAAAGCCAGATTCAAGTCAAGCACTGGATATTTAGTGCGGTTCTTGGAATCATTTCAGGAACCATATCATATCTGTATTTTTCGTCTAATATAACCATTGT
>NZ_RDQG01000100.1 GCF_003697815.1 Halalkalicoccus subterraneus
TACTGACGCGGTTCCGTCATCGTAGCGTTTGATGGCGAGTGTGATCGCAGTGTTGCCCGGCGTGTTGGTGGCCGTGTATGGCCGGACGACCTCTTGATCCTCGTCTTCATCGGTGTCGTCCTGTTCAAACTGGACTGTCGTATGCTGTCCAGGTTCGAATTCGAACGGCTCGTCGGCTTCAATGATGAACTGTTTTACTTGGGGAGTCATCTGGTGGATCGATGTGATCGTTGCTTCGAATGGCATGTAGACACAACCGGCTGCGAGTCTCCTAAGTGACCGGCTTGAGGAAAACCGTGAGAGCAGCCCAATTGAGACGATCAGATAGAATTTTCGCCTGATTATCTGCGGCGCTTACGTACGATATTTTGAGAGCGGGGCCGATCTCGCGACTGATGGCCCAGAGACAGGGAACTGCCGTATGCGGATCCCGGTAGGGCATCTTCTCAGTATTGAACCCTGCAATACGATACGGCGGTCTGTTGGGCATCAAACGCCTCGTAGCGGTCTTCGCACCGGCCAGTTTTACTCCGACGCGGTCCAACAGTACTTGATGAATGCAAAAGCCAAGCGTCGGATCAACCGGGCGAAATATGCAGCTCTTGGTGCAGCTGGCGGGGCTGCAATCGGAGGAGTGACCAGTCGAAACGCAGCACGGACAGGCGCCAGCATCGGTGCGTTCGTTGGTGCGACGGTCGGCGAAAGCAGAGCTCCAGTAAAATTCGACAAATGGCGATCAAATCGAGACAAGGATACTACAGTCTCCAGCAACTGATCTGGTAGAGCCAGTGTTGAGTGTTATCTTCTGGATGGACCCAAACATCCCGAAGTATCCCGAGAGTGGCTTGCTAAAGCGATTTAGAGATACTGTGCGCTTGCTGTCCGTTCATCCGTATCTCCTTCTTCGAGATCACGCTCGACGGAGATCACTCTTCGTGTCGGGATATCGAGTTGGCGTTCGTCGTCTGTAATTCGTATTTGGAGATAACGCTCTTGGGGCGTTATATTCGCTTCATCAGCGTGAACGGTCGCTACCTCATTAGTAGCGTCCTCGTATGTGACTTCGATCATATGGGAACGAGTCCTTTGAGACAGATCAATCATTCCGTCTCCTCACGTGGTGAACTCCTTTGTAGTGAAAGCCGCGTGCACCATCAGTAATTGGGATCTGAATGGTGTTACACGCGACCTCAATCAGGCTATCACTTCAGCTAGTTCGTTCTCGTCGAGGTCCCTGTAGTGAGCGATATCGCCGAGCAAAGCGTCGATGGTATCACACTCGTAGCACTGGCAGTCCTCATGTGTTGTGTCGATGAGTGTGCGAGCGATCAGTTGCCAGTCTTCGAACAACCATTCGTCGGGGCTTCCGGCGGGCATACGCCTGGGTGGGTCCGTCTTCTGGGATACACTCTTGGAGGGCCTAGATTAGTAGTCAAATATGAGCAGTAATCGAGTGAGTAGGACGCGTGGAAATCGACCCTTGGGGCTAAGGGCCGATGGTGACAACTGTCGACGGCAGTAGCTCGTCGACAATCGTGATACTGGGTGGCGCGATTTAACTCTAGTGTTTCGTATCAGTGGTGCCTTGTGCATGAGAGTCGCTTTAGCACCGACGTTGCACAAGGCAAGTCGCTTCTGAAATGAGGAGACTCGGTTGTTCTCAGTAGAAGACACGCTCTTCAACATTCTGTATGGTTTGCTACTGCTGCTAGTACGCTCTTTCGACAGTTCGGTGATCAAACTCACCCGGATTCCGTTCACGGAGCTTAGCGAGGAGTCGTGGGTAGTCAAAGAGCCGCAGTGCTTGGTTCTCACCGAAGAGGGCTGCAACCATGTATCGATCACCGACTGCGTAGTTCGTCGGATCGTGAAACACGAGAATGATTGTGGCGGTCGCAGGCCCAATCCTAGGCATTCAACAAAGCCGGTGATCTCAGTCCGATGAAGCAGCGATGTGAGCGGATGCTATACGGGAAAACACGATTTCTCTACTCCTGACGGCAGTACTGATACCGTCCCGGACCGTTGAACAGTCTGGTTGCTTCGTCGTCCACTGTACGGCGGACGTCGTCGCCAGCTCGCACGCGAACTTCGGTACCCCTCCTAATGTAAACCTAGAAAGATCGTCGTTGGTTGGTGCATCGTGGGAAGTCAAAGCTGGATCGGCTGCCTATGGAGCGAGCGTGAGGCCGTCTTCGGCGACGACCACGTCACCGTCGAAGACCGATTCGGCATCGCGTTGCATTACGTCGAGGTCACGGTACGGCATGATGTGCGTGAGAACGAGCGTCTGCACGCTAGCGTCCTGTGCGATCTCACCGGCGTCTGTCGCATTGCAGTGATTGGCAGTCAATGTGGACCTGTCCAGGCCTTCTTCCCCTGCTGCGTGCTGTGGCCACACGAACTGTTCGTCCGGGTTTGGAACGCGGTCTTTATCGACTGGGGCGGTGTTGCAGTCCTGAACGAGGATATCTGCGTCCTCGGCGAACTCGGCAAGCGACAGGATCTTCCGCGTATCGCCGGAGAAGACGACTGACGACCCCGTCTCGTGCTCCTCGAACCGGTAGGCGTATGTCTCGATCGAGTGCTCAACTGGCAATGCGTCGATATCCCAGCCGTCCATCTGGCGACTGAATCCGTCTGTCACGAGTTCTGTTTCGATGTTTGAGATGCCGTCCGTTGGATAGATATCTTTGCGGTACTCGATGTCTTCCTCGTAGACATCGTACAGCGCGTCGACGAGACGGTCGGTACCGTCTGGGCCGTACACTGTGAGCGATCCACGACCAGCCTCAGTCCAGCTCGTGAAGACGAAGTGGAAGAATGACGCGTTGTGATCCAGATGATGGTGGGTGAAAAACAGTGTCTCGATCTCTCCCATACCGATGTCGGCGTCCATCAGTCCGTAGACCGTCTTGGGCCCGCAGTCGATCATTACCGTGTCGTCTGCGACGTCGATCACGAGACTCGTGCCGCCACGTTCCGGGATCGGAACAGGACTTCCAGTCCCAACTAGCGTAATTTCCATGTGAGAATATACCACGAGAGCGCATTTGTATGTTCGTGTCCCCTCCTCGTCTTCACATTCCACTAATCAGCCTCACCTCGATGGAAGCATACCACGTGGACACGTTCGTCATCTTGGAGCACGTCGTCTCCACACCCCAGCGATCAGGCCCAAAACGACGACGCCAATAAACGAGAAGGCGAGAACCACTGTTAGGACGCTCGGATCCGTAAAACTCGTCGTTGCGATAAATAATGCAATTGCTGCGTTTCGAGCGGCGGTCGTGGTCGCAAGCACCTCCCGCGTATCCTGTGTCGGCCCTCCGAAAATGTATCCAAGTAGTAACGCCGCAGCAACGAGGACAACTGAGATCAGTAATGTCCCCGTTCTGACGAGGAGAATCATCTCGTCAATGTACACAACGAGTAATAAGACGATCAAAAAGGCAAACGAGTAATTAGAGAGACGCTGTATCGGCGGATACAGACGGTCAGCGAGAGACGGAAAGCGGACATCAACCGCGAACCCAAAGACGAGGGGGGCGAGTTGGACAGCAAAAACGAGCCAGGCGATGCCAAGCGGGTCTGGAGCTACGTTTCCGGGCATAAGTAGTGCGACTGTTATGGGGATTGTCACGACTGAGATGAGCGCGAATGCTGCAGGAAATCGGGATCCAATTTGCGAAGGTGGTGATCGATCAGAACAGGGAACAGACTGGCTGATCCAACGGCCAAACTACCTTAAATCAAACACAGAATACGCTTCGAAACGCGCTTTACAATTCCGCTATGGATGATTCGCACTGAGATACGAACCTAAGATGTCCACTGTAGCGTACGTCTCTAGGCACTGACGGGCCTTCCCGAACGCTTCGCTCTCTCGATCGGTTTCGGCCTCGATATAGAAGTAATAGTCGCCGAGTTCGCGTTTTGTTGGCCTCGATTGAATGTACGAAAGATTGATTCCATGACCGCTGAAACAGCCGAGGATGCTGTGGAGCAGGCCTGGACGATCTTCACTGGGGTCAAGTGTCAGTGACGTCTTGTCCTTCTCTTCGTTCGTCGGTCCGTTCAAGATCAGGAATCGGGTGGCATTCGATTTCGTATCCTGGACGCCCTCCCCGAGTACGTTCAACCCGTGAACCGTCCCAGCAAGCGCTGATGCGATTGCGGCCTCGTTCGGCCCGACTTCACTTGCTGCTTTCGCTGTCGAGGCTGCTTCGACAGTCTCCCAGCCGTGTTCACGAATGAGCGATCCACACTGGGTGAGCGCCTGAGGATGGGATCGTACTCGTTCGATCGCCTCGAGGTTACTCTCTCTGGAGAGCAGACAGTGGTTGATTTGGAGGATCTGCTCCCCACTGATGGTCACGTCTCGCTCCCAAAGCAGATCGATCATTCCTTCGACGCCGCCGCCGAGGGAGTTCTCAAAGGCAATGATCGCGGTTTCGATGTCCGAGTCAAAGATGTCTGTAATTGTCGAATAGAAAGTTGGTGTGTAGTCGTAATCGGAAAAGTATTGGTCCGCTGCACGGTGGGTATACGTTCCTTCGGGACCGAGTAGTGCGATTTCCATAGTGGTCTCTATCCGAGTCAAGACAGTGGATGTAAATATGTTTCCGGAATCATGGCTACTCGATCAATCCTCTATCTTCGCTTTACCACATGTGGTAAAATGCCGTTCTTGAAACTCTATCCGGCTATTGCGTATGCTTACTGACCAGCTGATCGCCGTTTTCGGCGCGAACCAAACGACGTCAACATGGTAAACACATCCTCTCTATGCAGCACCTCGTTTCTATCACATTCTGATGCTCTCAACGGAGCTACTGATTTTACCATCTGCGACTGTACGCACGGACTACCATCTCTTGACGCGGTCAGCCTTGTGCAACAAATCGCTTCTTGGATGTGAGATGTTGCACAAGGTAAATCCTCTTTGAGAAGCGACTATCTCTGTTGGTCCTAATCAACGGATATGCTCCTCACCAGCGGCCGACATCGTACGTATCTCGATACTGCTGGTAGTACGCTTTCTCAACAGTTCGGAGATCGAACCCACTCGGATTCCGTTCACGGAGCTTAGCGAGGAGTCGCGGGTAGTCAGAGAACCGTAGTGCTTGGTTCCGAGAGGTGTTTAAAGTGATCGACGATGCGTTCAGTAGCCTTATCGACCATAGCTTTCATTTCTTCGAGCGATTGCTCCAGTGGATTGTCGGTCGGCATCATCTCTTATCGGAAAATCAGTTGAGAAGTTTTTTTTAAGACTACTAGATAGAGCTATCGAATAATGATCCGAAGAGCGGATTCTGAAGGAGTCCTTATTCTATGACGGCTAAGCATCTACAATCTCCTGGACAGTACGTCTGGCTAATTGCGCGAAATCTACTAACTCTGGTTTGATATCGGCCTCGAGCCCTGTGTCACGTATTGCCCGTTCTGTTGGGGTACCGATCGCACCGATAATGGTTTCCTCTACCCCCTGTTTGAGTGCCGCCACATTGTCTTCCTCCTCGGCGATCTCGAAGAAATGATCCACTATCCTTGGTGACGTGAATAGTATCCCATCTAACTGACCGTCGATAGCAAGTGAAACTGACCGACCAGCGGTTTTCGGCCGATCCAATCGATACAACTGCGTTTCATGGACATCGGCACCGGCTGCTTCCAATCCTTTGACCAGTACATCACTACCATGCGCGCTACGAGCAATCTCGATAGTGTCTCCTTCAACCTCAGCAGAAAGTTCCCTAACGAGACCTGTGGACGTAAAGGTCGATGGAACAATATCAACTGAAAAGCCACTATCCCGTAATGCCGAAGCTGTTTGGTTACCAACAGCACACACTGTCTCTTCATCTGGATACCACCCGTGCTCCACAGCGAGTTCGACTCCGGTCGTACTAGTAAAAATACAATAATCTGCCCGTTGAGGCCTCTGTCCCGTCGGACAGAGAGTCAGCATTGGATCTGCGACTGGCGAGACATCCAGTGATTGAAGATACCGGACGGCCTCGTCGATACGAGTATCGTCTGGGCGAAGGACGGCCACTTGCGGCTTGGGCATAGTGAATGATCTGTCGCTGATAGACTTGGATATACCGGGAGTGAAGCGATGGATTCCGAGCTATTCAAACCTCCCGTCAGATTATCTAATCGTATGGACAACGATGACTCTCGCGATCATGTCGTCCCAGGGAGTGACGAAGAACTCGATACACCTGACGTTCGTGGCTACGACTTTCGTGGAGAGTTCGACTTTCAAGAGATGCTCGACTCCTACGCGACGACGGGGTTCCAAGCGACACAACTCGCAGAGGCTATCGATATCGCCGAACGCATGCAGGAGGCAGACGCTACTGTCTATCTCACGTTTACCTCGAATATCATCTCGTCAGGGCTGCGCGAGACGGTCGCGTATCTCGTTCGAGAAGGGTACGTGGACGTTCTCATCACGACATCCGGGTCGCTGACCGAGGATGTCATCAAGACAGCGAAACCGTTCAAGATGGGAGACTGGGATGCAGACGAAGCATCGCTTCGGGAGCAAGGTATCAACCGGCTCGGGAATCTCTTCGTCCCTTCTGATCGATACGTGTGGTTAGAGAAGTATCTCTATGACTTCTTCGACGATTTCTTTGCGGACGAAAAGATTCGGACCCCGACGGCCTTTGCACGTGAGTTAGGCGAGACACTCGACGACGATGACTCGGTATTGAAGCAGGCAGCCGATAACGACGTGCCAATATACTGTCCAGCGCTGACGGACGCCGAAGTCGGGAATTTCCTCTACTACTATCGACAGAGCTACGACTCGGAAGTTGGGATCGAGATTCTGGACGATTATGATTCGCTCATCGAGGACGGGTTGCTTGCAGACACGACAGGGCTCATTGCGGTCGGTGGTGGTGTACCGAAACACCACGCGATTATGACGAACCTTTTCCGGGGTGGGGCGGACTACGTTGTCTACATCTCAACAGGGATGGAAGGGGATGGATCATTATCTGGAGCGCCGCCAAACGAGGCCGTTTCATGGGGCAAAATTAAGCAAAAGCGAACGAATTACACGCAAGTCGAGGCAGAGGCGACGCTTGTCTTACCACTTCTTGTAGCTGGAGCATTCAAACAGTAGCAAGTGCCAAGAATTGGCTCATAATCATCAAATACGAAGTGAAAATGAGCCACCGCTGACAGGCGGAAACAATGCAAGTTCATCGCTGTCTTTGATTTTACTGACAAGATCAGAGTCTTCCGTGTACACGTTTTTGCCATTCTGGAGTATGTTTATGCGATTCCTGAGTTCACCGTTGTGATCCATGGTTCGCCCACGGAATTTAATATTTGTCAAGTAGTTCATCGGGAGCGTCGCCAGCAGTCTAAGTTGAATTTGGGTTATAGTCTATTATCACTTGATGGGCGTCTGTGATCCCATCCAGGTCCTTGAACAGCTTCTATCTTATATTCTATGCTACTAGTGTCATCACCTACAATACTAATTTCTATCTGTGGTATCATTCAACTATTTCCCCAAGTGCATCTACGACGCGGTCGGCCTGGTTTTTATTGATAATGAGTGGCGGTAGGAGGCGTACAACAGTCCTTCCTGCAGGGAGTGCGAGAATACGATGGTTCATCGCTAATTCCTGTAAGATACGGTTTGCGCCCCGTTTAACCTCAATACCCACCATCAACCCCTCGCCGCGGATATCCCGCACCCGGTTATCGAGTTCTACCTCTAACTGCTTCTGCAGGTACGTTCCGATCTCAGCAGCATGAACTGGGAAATGTTCCTCAGTAATCGTCGATATTGTCGCTTCGGCTGCCGCTGAGATAAGAGGGTTACCGCTGAATGTCGATGCATGGTCCCCATATTCCTCTGCAATCCAGTCGCGGCACATTGTCGCACCGATGGGTAATCCGTTTCCAAGTCCCTTTGCACTCGTGAGTATGTCTGGCACAACGTCTACATGCTCACAGGCCCAGAGCTTGCCTGTCCGACCTAATCCTGTTTGAACCTCATCCAGAATTAGTGCTGCCCCAGCCTCTGTGGTCAGCTCACGGATCATTTTCATGAAATTGGTAGAGGCAGGGTTGATACCGCCCTCGCCTTGGATGGGTTCGACTATGACAGCCGCTGTATCGTCATCGACTGCCTTTGCCATTGCGTCAGCATCATTATATTGGACGAACTCTACGTTCTCAAGAAGCGGCTTGTAAGGGTCCCTGTATTTCTCCTTCCACGTAGCTGAAAGTGCTCCCATTGTACGGCCATGGAACCCCTGTACTGTAGCGATAATTTTTGTATCGCCAGTAGCTGCACGAGCAAACTTCAGTGCAGACTCGTTGGCCTCAGTCCCGGAATTACAGAGCCAAACCTTTCCGATATCACCGGGCGCTACGTGTCCCAATGTCTCGTAGAGCTGACTTCGCACTGCAACAGGATATGATCCTTGCACATAGGTCAGGTCCGAAAGCTGGGTTGTGATGGCATCCGTAACCCTATCGTGGCCGTGACCCAACGGGACGCAAGCGTAGCTCGCACCCATATCGAGGTATTCGGTTCCATTGTCATCGTAGAGATACGGACCATTGCCTTCGACGATCTCGATAGGTTTCTCAGAATATACGAATTCACTCATTCTTAGCTATCACTGGTAGTACTCGGAAACATGCTGGGAAATATCTGTCCTACTCTACCCCGGATAATTACGACCAGACAATCCGTATTTGCTTCCTCAATGAGACCGTTAATTGATTTTCTGAAACGCTTTGATGGCATCTATCAGTGACTGCAGACATCAAATCCCGAATACAGTGTCTGAGAGGACGGGCTGTTTCTCGCGCGATAATTGGTAGCCCAAAACAAAAGAGGGGGCCTTGTCAACTCTGATTTGCTATTCTCCGTGTGTTGTCTGGGCTTTTAAGCGTGCAGGCGTGTATATTGCTATCAAGAGACACTACTATGACACTCCGGATAAGTAGCTAGTAGAGTGATAATGTCATCCTCATCCGAGAAGAAACAACCCCTATCGTTACGACGAGACGAGCAGTGGACGCTCCATCACGTATTGCTTCATCGGCTTGAACAAGGTTTCTCCGATCCAAATAGTGCGCCTCCACCCGCTGATGTATTTTGGTCGTTCACTACGCTTGACTCCGGGGAGGTGTCGTTTACTGACGCCGAACTCAGAGCGATAGAGTCTGTTCTTGCAGAGTATCACCATTCTACAGGCTGGTGGGCCAGTGAGCGGTCCCGCCTCGAATCACTCCTTCACCGCGTCCCATCTGTCCGTGATACGAGCTGTCGATCCCAGGGGATGGTTCTTGATGGTCGCCTTGTCGCCGTCGATTATGAAATGGTGTATCACGAAGAGTGGATGTTTGACCCGTTGTGCTGGCGCTGGTCGAAGTTTCTCCGCCGGGATACTCCCTATACTGCTGCGACCAATCTCGAAATCAGTGAGCGCGATCATTCCGGTAGGGTATCTTCACGTCACCGAAGATTGGTTGAGGAGATGCACTACTCAACAATACTGTCGCGTAGATCGATTAAAAATCTGGGACGGAAACCAAAGCGGAGAGCTCGTCATTAGCTACAGCTATCAATGCGAGTATGTACCCGTTGCCGTTGGCTTCTCGCTTGATGCGACCTCTATCTGCTCTCCAGCTGGTTTTTTTGCTTCGAGCGCAGCAAGTCCATCGTGGACCGTATGAACTTCTTCGCTAGTCCTATGCGGATAGATCGCCTGGGTCGTTGTATCGTTATAGATCACCAGACAGAGTAGCGGTAGTGTGGTGTAGGTGCCATTTTCGGTGTTGCCATCATCACTTGATTTGGTGTCAGAGCGCCCAAAAGCGGGACCAAGGGTACAATTATGGGTTTCTTCCCATTGTTCGAACTCGGAGAGTAGTTTCTGTGTCTCGGTGGGATCTCGATCGTTCGAAATGGACATTCCCATCGACGATCCCCACGTGTCGATATCAAGGTCAGCGATTATTCCTTCCGTCTTGAACTCTTGAAGCTGGTCGATAACGTCGGATTGGACTGGACTGATTCCTTTAGGAACGAGTGTTCGCAGCCGTACGACGGCACGAGGCACAGTAGCGGTCATGATGTTATCTCGCTTATCGAGTGGTTCTGACAGCTGTATCTGCCCTCGGACTGGGTGACGAGATCCGCGGCGATGAGGGTATTCAAGACTGGGTACAGCGTCAGCTTCTCCAAGTCAAGCGCTGCGTGGAGTTCGTCGATCGTTGCCGGCTCACTGTTTGATAAGTACACGTACACGAGCTTCGAGGTACTTGAGTCCAGATTAGGTGGTACTGATTCGATAGTCGCTTCGGACTGGTTGGAAATGGGTTGTTGGGAATTCATGGCGTTGGGATTTGGGTGGCGTTGTACGGCTGGTTCGACGGGATTGGGTACTACCCCCGTCTTGACTATACTCTTGAGCGATGATCACTTAGAGTCTTATAATATCCAACATTATGGGAAAAGAGCAGTCAGCTACGCTCCGGAGAGAGCAATAGCGTTTGGAAGACACTGTAGTGTCCTTTTTCAGTACGATGGTTATAACGACGACTCTGAACTACTCAACCCAGCAAATTCTCGTAGTCAGCTCCTCATAGACATTGGTTGACCTTATCGGCGTCTATACGCTCAGTACTCTTCAACAACTGTGTGCCCTTCTTCAGTCAGCGTGTAGAGTGTCGCTGGAATCCCGGTCTCATGTTCGCCAACGTACTGAGTTCCCACAGGCGTGATGAGATCCCATGAGTCAAGAATCGAGAGCTGGTAGTGTTTGCTTCCGTCCGGAATCTCAGCATAGTCTCGAATCTTGCTTGAACGCAGTTCATCGTGTTCAGCAAGGGCTTCGAGGATCCGATAGCGATCGTCTGTCAGCGCCGCCTGAAGTTCTTTCTCGGTCGTCGGTTTTTGCATATTGATGTATTCATGACGATGTGTTCGGATTCGGTCCCTTTTAGCAGATAACGTACGCTAATGCAATCAATATTTCTCTATTAATTGTGTAGATAGCTATGTCTACAATTACAATTAGAAGTGCGATGGCAGTGATCCGAGTAGCACGATGATGCGATATCATATCATATTATATCTTTGCAGAAAATTTCACGAATACACAGGCCACGGGCTCAGCCGTTCAGGAAAACGTCACGATCGAAGTGGTTAACAATTGGATCCGAAGTATCACCGCAGACACTCAGCCACCGGACGGTCCTCACGTCGACGCTTCCGGTCTCACCCTCATCCCCGGTCTCTGGGACACCCATGTCCATCAAACATACGCCGCACGATTTTTCGGAGATCGGGAGGACGCGTCAATCTCGCATACGGGATCACCTCAACGGTGTCGGCCGGCGATTACGTCTATCGTGCTATCGAAGAACGTGAAGCGATCGAGTCGGGTAACCGTCTCGGACCGCGCTTTTTCGCGACTGGCGAAGCATTCGATGGCTCCCGCGTCTACTCCATTACACGACCGATTACGAGCCCCGAACAAATTCCGCTGGAGATGACTCGAGCCCGAGAACTCGACTTCGACTACCTGAAAACGTATGTCCGTTTGGACGGCGAACGAATGACCGAAATCGCGGAGTACGCTCACGAAGAATTCGGGGTACCAACTGGCTCGCACTCCTTTTCGCCAGGGATCTTTATCGGTCAAGACGGGACAACCCATCTTTCCGGGACACAACGGCTCGGATACGCTCGAACGGAATCCGAGACGATCCGGACCTATGATGACGTTCTCGAGCTATATGGACAGGGGGAGCGTTCAGTCCATACAACCCTCTTCAATTCGGACTTCATCCTCGCCGATGAACTAACGAATGACCCTCGGGCGGTCTCTTCATCCGAAGTACCAGTATTGCCAGTGTCGGTGTCGTCGGATCCTGGTTCGGGATCGCCGTCTATTACGATTCGCTTAGACCATGTATTGAACCGACATTGTCGTCAAGCTCGTAAATTGAGTTGACAGTGGGTGAGAGTCCGTTTTTCTCATAACAGTCGTAGAGAGCTGATAGGAAATCGTGTTCAGGACACACTACTTGGAACTTCCATAACTCACTACTGGTTTGTACAGTGGTAGTTGCGCCGTCCTTCATGAGACCATTATATCCTACCCTTGTGGTTCGACAAATCGTTAGGTGGCAAGAGTGGTATACATTGACCGATCAGATGCGACGCTATATATTGAAAATTCTATAAAATATTTACGTAGAACTAACCACTACCAACAATTGTATTCGTTTCGAAGAGAGTAGTATACTATTTCCATCACAATACATGACTAGAACTAGCGATTCTCTAATTATAATTAGCCATAGTTATAATACACGTCTCATCTGAACTTTCAATACCTTTACTTGGTCGGTATTGGACATGGGTAGTACATCCAGTGACTGATAGTGTCTGGATGTGACAAGATAGAACACTCATGAGATCACAAGCACAACCCCTTATCGAAACAGCGCTTCAAGTACAGGTTCCAGGTTTCCTCCAGGAAACCATCGCAAACATTATTGCGTTTATCCCTGCGATCATTGGCGCCGTTATCATCCTCCTGATCGGCTGGATCCTTGGCCGCATTCTTGGAGGGATTACCACTCGAGTCCTCGAAAAAATCGGACTCTCTGATCACACTCGGCAAACGCCCCTCGGAAGCGAGACTGATCCTGATGGCGGTATCGCTAGCGCAGTTGGCACGCTCGTCTCATATATCGTGTACTTCTACGCTGCACTCGCTGCAGCGGATGTACTCGGTATCGCCATTCTCTCCGAATCGCTCTCAGAGATCGGTGCATTCCTTCCGGTCCTCTTCTCGGCTGCGATTATCCTTATTATCGGCTTCATCGTTGGACGTAAACTCGGCGATATTATCGCCGACATCGTTGGAGGATTTAGACTCACTACGTATGTCCAAGGTACTCCCTTAGAAGGTATTACTACCTCTGCTGGTGGTATCGGGAACGCTACTGGAAAGCTCGTTGAGTACGCTGTGTACTTTTTCACGTTGTTGACAGCAGCGGACACGCTCGGTATCACCGCCCTTTCACAGTTGCTGAACGACTTTGCAGCGTTCGTTCCTGCGTTGATCGGAGGCCTGCTCGTGTTAGTTGTTGGTGTCTTCGTTGCGGATGCCCTCGAAGACATCGTTGCGAGTGTTGATGCGAGCCGGCTGACGACATTAGCCGGACTCGGTGTGAAACTATTCGTCTACTACATCACGATCACGATCGCGCTGGATACGATCGGATTTAGCACGGCTGTATTGACGACATTCTTCACGGCAGCAGTGACGGCGCTGTTCGGTGCACTTGGTGTGGCACTGGCACTGGCAATTGCAATTGGTGTAGGCTGGGGAAGCAAAGACTACGTCGCAGAGAATATCGATGATTGGATGGCCAGTGCACGCCGAAGTGTCTCGGGACTTAATGAAGAGTCATCTACTCGAGCAAACTCGGGACTTGGTGAGGATACACACACTCGGTCACGTGACGACTTCGACTCATCGGATCCAACTAACGATTGAGGTAGTCCTCTCGCCGTTGAGGCCTTTTTCATTTTTATCGATTTTGGATAATAGTAGAAAGGTCTCTGATCGTTATGACATACTAATGGGTTGGCACTGACTCCTAAAGGGAAGCAACTTTGTGAGGGGATGAAAACCTTGTGCTGAGATGGAACGGATACTCCTTCAAACAGGGTTTCCAACCAGCATTGATCAATTCGTAGCTCAATACGGGACCGCGATCATTAGCACGCTTACGACGATCGTCCTGTTCGGGGTCGCATTCATTGCTGCCTACTATATTGGAAAGACAGTCCTTCTTCATGCAACAGAACGCTCGCTACGCGCTCGTGGGTTCAAAGAGGGGGTAATCAGTCTCGCCCTCAGTGTCGTAAGTATTCTCGTGTTGGCCGGCGCAGTCGCAGTTGCTGCGACGGTTGCTGGATTTGGGACAGTCTTAGCGGCGTTTGCTACACTCGGTGGTGCATTGGCCCTCGGGATTAGCTTTGCCGCCCAAGACCTGATCAGCAATTTTGTTGCAGGTATCTTCATCATCAAAGACGAACCGTTTCGAGTCGGTGATTGGATTCAATGGGACGGTAATGAGGGAGTCGTTCGGGAGATCAAACTTCGCGTGACACGGATCGAGACCTTTGATAACGAGCTGGTGACGGTCCCAAATAGCCAGTTGGCAAACGCGGTGCTCGTAAACCCAGTTGCGAACAAGACGTTGCGTATCTCCTATGATTTTGGAATTGGATATGATGACGATATTGAACAGGCTCGAGCTGCGATTCTTGCAGCTGCACGGACTATCGACGATGTGCTGAGTGATCCAGAGCCCACGGCTCCGGTAACGGATTTAGGCGATTCAGCAGTGATTTTGACTGGACGAGTTTGGATCAATCCCCAACAGTCGAGTGCAGTGGCTGTGAGAACTGCTTTTATCGAAGCAGTGAAAAAGCAATTTGATTCAGCTGAGGTTGACATGCCTTACCCACATACGACACTTGAAGGGGACGTCGAACTCAACGGCTCTAACACTTCAAGCGTCGCATAGGTTAGCAGATCCTCAGCTGTTTCTCTATAGTAGTACTGGGAGATAAGCAGTGTAAATACATAACGTAGCAGACATATATCTTAGAACAGTACTCATTACACCCCCTGTATAATTGATTTTTCAATGCCACATCTTATTTATGAATATAGTTTAATATTATCACTGGTATCAGATTGGTCGATGGGAATTGTCCGGATTATGTACTATCAATTACTATTCGGCTTTACCTCGCCGAACGACCGTCCTTGGTACTTAATCGGCTGTAGAACGAGACTATTTGGTACTAACTATCATTCTCTATCCGAGGAACCTACTAATGAGCGATAACGACGATCAGGAATTCGATCCCGAAGCGCGTGACCAGCGTGAAATTGGACGAGAAATGGTTGATGAAAGTACTGGTCTTGGATCAGTGATGGCACATGCCTACCGAGGCGAATTATCTCAAGCGACTACTTGGCGACAGCGACTTGATCAGACGACCACATGGTCGGTTACAATCATTGCTGCACTTCTGACGTGGGCATTCTCAACTGCAGACAATCCACACTATATTCTCTTGATTGGGATGATTATCGTCGCCATCTTCGTCGGTATTGAAGCGAGGCGGTACCGTGACTATGACGTGTATCGCTCGCGTATTCGCCTCCTCCAGCAGAATCTCCTTGCGAACGCTCTTGATCCGTCCCAAGGTGTCGTACATCGCAACTGGCGTGCAGAACTCAGTCACGATTATCGGGCGCCGACATTGAAAGTCTCCCTCGGTGAGGCACTCGCGAATCGACTCCGGCGTGTCTACCTTCCGTTGCTCGGTATCTTATTTGCGGCATGGCTCTTCCGAATCACAGCATTCACGCCGAGACAAGAGTGGCTCGCTAGCGCTAGCATCGCTATCGTTCCTGGAAGCGTGGTACTGAGTGTCATTATACTCTTCTATGGTGTTGCACTTGCAGTTGCAGTTTGGCCACGGGAACGGCGTGCGAAGGGCGAATTCCGTGAAGGAGATCCTGATGCGTGGAAAGACGATCAGGCTGACGAAGAATAGACAGTGTTGTCCCTATATTTAGTTCTGGATTGGTCACTGTACGCATAAGCAGCTGAAGATTTCGATAACGGGAACTATTCAGATTCCGTAGGTCAGAATTACGGTCACTACCTGTCGTCCTATTGTTTTCGTTATTCGAACGAGAGGCCGTTGTCGATCTTTTTGGTAATTCTGAGATTCTTGAGGTAATTCGCAGCACCGAGAAGGGTCGGTGCCCACAGACCGACGAAGAGACCCTGTACTTTGTCTTCCTTGAGATAGAACTGATACCAGGAGAAAGCAACCGATGCGACCGCCGCAAGCACTATCGGTTCGGACATCGGATCGAATGCTTTCTGAGCACTCTCTTTTGGTTCCGCTAGCTCGTTATCGTCGTTGGTGAGTTCTCCCATTGCACTTGGACAGAGGCCCCGTCTATCCATAGTGTCACTGCAAGACACAGTGAGCCGTTCTTGTGGTTAGGACTGTGACAGATACGATAATTGGAGACCTGGGAGGAAGGTAGTGTTGCACAAGATAGGACGCAAGTATCTACCTTATCACACCCGAGGCGAACACGCTCTCGTGGCGACGGGTTCGCGATCTACTCGATGAGCTCGAAGATTTGGACGTACTCGACCAGCGACGCAAAGCAGCCGGAGAAGTTCAACACTGAACTCGCGGAATTCGTGGCACGGGTCGCGGAGGGAACCCACGGCGGCTGACTGAGATATGCAGTTGGTTTAGCACGACCTACTCAAAGCCGCTGTGCTGAATGTCCCCTCTGTATGTAGCAGTTAGTGCCGTCTGCAGTTTCCAGTCAGAATAGATGAGGCACCTGGTATGGAGAGATGCGAACTAAACGGGAACTCCTCTAGGCTACAGTAGTTCGTCGTCGGTGAGGATACGCTACTTCCCAGAGGTGGTCGTCAGGATCGGCAAAGTAGCCGGAATAGCCGCCCCAGAAGGCCTCCTGAGCCGGTTTTACGATGCGTCCG
>NZ_RDQG01000101.1 GCF_003697815.1 Halalkalicoccus subterraneus
CTGCCAGATACGCGCCCTGTCTGTAGCGTTGGGTGCCCCGATTAGGTCACCTGTAGCGGATTGGATGCAAGGTACAGCACTAAGTTTATACCGCTCGGAGCGCTTCCTTCATGTATGAGCCTCGAAGAGACGGTCGATTACCTCGCAGAGGAACTCGATCTCGAGCGAAGTGGTCACGTCCGAGAGGTCGGTCAGTCGGTCGCAGAGCTCCGCGACTGATCAAAACAGTTCTCTGAAATCCCGTTCGACGAGCCCAGACTCCAGATAGTCGATGAACTCCTGCTTTGTCGGTCCTGCTTCATCGAGGAGATCGTCTCGCTCTGCGCGTTCCAAGACTGCACGAGCAAACTCCGTACAGTGGTTTTCGTGCCGAGTGGCGTACATCGACAGTGCATCACGCCAGTGCATATCGAGCTCGAACTCGTCTAACTGAATCTGAATCCCGTCTTTTCGCTCCACCAGATCGACGCCCAGCTCCTGCAGTTGCTTGAATCGAATGTTGTTCCGGCGAACAGTGATGAGGCGCTTCGACTCGACGATAGAGGGGTCAACCCACTCTTGCCAGGTTTCATCATCGAGGTGAGTACGAGGCATTTCGAAGTCTGGATTTACACTCTCGATACAGAACTGCAGCATCGCAATCCCCGTTCGATGATTCGCATTCGGCAGCGAATGCCGGAGAATGAGATTCGACATCATCTCGCCGGCGACCTGTGGAAGTGATGCTCCCCACGGGACGTAGTCGAGTGCCTGCCGAATCTTCTGTGGTTCAAACTTCTTGTAGAGGCGGAACTCTTCTTCTTCTCTCACGTCTACAGCCGCTTCGAGCAATTCCACTAATCGAAACGCGACGACCTGCCCCTCACGGGGAAGCTCGGCGATTCGGTCGCTGAGCCACTTCTGATCGAAGTCGATCTCGTTTGCGTCTTTGATCTCCGTGTCGCTCGCATAGAGGACGTAGACGGGGATGTTAAACGGATAGCGGATGAGCTTCGTCGTGTCGTCCGAATCCTTATGACGGGAACGAATCTCAGATTGAGAGGCCGAGCTATACTTCAGCGAGAAGTTCTTGGCTTGGGGATGGTGATAGTAGACGACACGAGCCATCTGTGCAGAGGGGTTGGTGATACGTACTTAAATCAACTCGGCGTTTGCGCTATTAGGATCCGGATATGGCTTCGCATTGCCACCACAAGATCTGGATAAATGTAGTCTCACTACATCACAAAGCCGGTTAGTTGAGTTGTCTGCTTGCTGAAGGCGTGTTTACGACCAAGAGACGGTGAAATCTATGAGGACTAGCTTCTTAACTTTCTCGTCAACTCGCTTGGCGAGGAAGTTGCTCTTGACCTCGGCAATAATGCGGAAATAGATGCTGAAGACATCTATGAGGTCCTCGTCGGCGCGAGAAACAAGAGCGTCGGCAGCAAAGTGACCGCCGACGTGCTGCGATCCATGTCTTGCTGGAAAGTGGGGTGCTCGTTGAAGGAGATCTCGTTGAGTTCTGTTCGGCACAAAAGCCGCCCCAAGAGGAGTGGCAGCTCGATCCTGCGGCGGAGTTCTGGCAGGCGCGAGTAACGGGTCAGACCGGTCGATCGAACAACGTCGAGTGGTTGTCTGATGGAGAGGAGTATTCGTTTACGGGTGTGTCCAAGGAGATTCTCAATCAGCTCGTCGGTCGGCCTCATGAGAAGGCGTTGAATGGGTACCAGTACTGGTGTCATCCCGAGTTCGAGTCGCGGACATTGAGTGATCTACGCAATAGTGGCGAGTCGGCTCCTGACCGGAAGAAGCTGTGAACTGAGGACGGGTTTGCAGCAATTATGAATAGCGACTAGTTTCGACCTAGATTGCTAGATCAGCGATTCGCCGCTCGAACTCATCCTGGAACTGATCCATCGTCTCAACACCCCATCTAACGAGTTGCTCGCGTTCTTCTGCTGATAGCTCGGAAAACTTGTGTGGAATACTATACGGGCATTTAATGCGACAGGCTCGCTTTTCGGGGAATCGCTGCCAGACGAGTTCTTTATCGAGATCCGCGAGATTCATTTGGATCTCCTCTTGATGCTGTTTGAGAGCATCGTAGATCGTTTCGTTCCATTTCTTGTCCGAGGTGTCGATATAGAATTCAACCGCGAACTCGGGGCCCTGATGGAACGCCCACCCCAAACTGAGACCTCCAATGCCCGCTCCGAACACCTGCCAACTCTGGGGTTGTGGTGTCAGTTTGTACCAGTCGGGTCGTCGTTGTGAATACGCCTCCGTGAG